>NZ_JBQLIA010000002.1:0-248947 GCF_056034345.1 Marinococcus sp. LNSP9103-4
GTAAAATGAAAGTACCACCAAACACTCACACGGAGGGATACCATGAGCTACTCTCATCTTACCATGATCGAACGTGGACAACTAGAGGCTCTGACGAGCCTCCGCTGGTCCATCCGGCGGATTGCGGCTTTTCTGGGCCGGCATCCATCGACCATTTCCCGGGAACGCCGGCGCCAGGCATCTTCCGAGACGTATCGGGCTGCGCAGGCCCAGGAAGCCTATCATCAACGGCGGAAGGCCTGCGGGCGAAAAGGCAAAGCGACGCCCGAGCTGCTTCAAGCCATTACCCGTCATCTCCATGCGACCTGGTCCCCCGAACAAATCGCCCGGTACGCCCCGGAGGTTACGGTGGAGTGCCGCACGATCTATCGATGGCTGTACCAGGGGTTATTGGTGCAGGGAGACCTGCGCTGCCTCCGGCAGAAAGGCAAACGGAAGAAGGTGTGGGAAACCCGTGGCCGTTTCACGATCGGTCGGCGCATCGAGGAACGCCCCGCCGCGGTAGATACCAGGCAAACCTTTGGGCACTGGGAAATGGATACCATTGTTTCGTCCCGTGGAAAAAGCAAGGGTTGCCTGGTGACGCTTACCGAACGCAAAAGCCGGCACCTGTTGGCTGTCCCAATACCGGACCGGCGGTCCGGGACCGTAGCCACGGCCGTGGAAACGCTGATGGAGCAGTATCCCCGTGGTGTTTTTAAAAGCATGACGGTGGATCGGGGCAAAGAATTCGCCTGCTTTCCCGCCCTCGAAACCCGGGGCGTGCCCGTGTATTTTGCCGATCCCTATGCCGCCTGGCAGCGGGGAACCAATGAAAACACCAATGGCCTTCTCCGGGAATTTTTCCCGAAGGGCATGGATTTAGCTCGCCTCAGCCGGCAGAAAGTGGACTATGTCACTGGACTGATTCACCGCCGCCCCAGAAAATGTTTACATGGGAAGACCACGGACGATGTGTTTCAAAAAGAAGTGTTGCGCTTAAATTGACAATCTAAGATGTATAAAAGCGAAGAATTTTCTCCTGCCTTCTCCCTTGCCTATACTGGATTTCCTTTCCTGCTGCAGCCTCTCCCCTCCCTTTACAAAATCTTAACAATTCCTTTATTTACACTACAGGCTATCATGCTTTAAAACTGTAGAGGGTATTGCAGTAATCTGTGTTAGATAGACATCAAGGGGAGGAATCATTGTTTTGGATATTCAAACGCTGATATTTACGTTTCTCGGCGGCCTGGGGATTTTCCTGTTCGGGATCAAGTACATGGGGGACGGCCTGCAGAAGATCGCGGGCGACAAGCTGCGGGACCTGCTCGATAAATTTACGACCAACCCGTTCATGGGCGTGCTGGTCGGGATCATCGTCACCATCCTGATCCAGACGAGCACCGGCACCACCGTGCTCGTCGTCGGCCTGGTCAGCGCCGGCTTCATGACGCTGCGCCAGGCGATCGGGGTGATCATGGGGGCCAACATCGGCACGACGGCCACCGCCTTTATCATCGGGATTAAAATCGAGGAGTTCGCCCTGCCGATCCTGTTTGCGGGGACGATCCTGATCTTCTTCTTTAAAAATAAAAAAATCAGCAACATCGGCCAGTCCGTGTTCGGGTTCGGCGCGATCTTTTTCGGGCTGACGCTGATGGGCGACGGGGTCGCCCCGCTCGAAGACCTGCCGGCCTTCCGGGAGCTGACGCTCAGCATGAGCGAGAACCCGCTGCTCGGCCTCATGATCGGGATCATTTTCACGATCGGGCTGCAGAGCTCGTCGGCGACGATCGGGCTGCTGCAGGAGCTCTACAACCAGGGGGCGATGCCGCTTGACGCGGCCCTGCCGGTGCTGTTCGGTGACAACATCGGGACGACTATCACCGCGGTGCTCGCCGCGATCGGGGCGTCGGTGGCGGCCAAGCGGGCGGCGCTCACCCACGTGATCTTCAACCTGATCGGGGCCACCATCATCCTGATCCTGCTCGTGCCGTACACGCTGTTCATCGGCAACCTGCAGGAATGGCTGAACCTGAACCCGCCGATGACGATCGCGTTTGCGCACGGGATTTTCAACGTGTCCAACACCCTGATCCAGCTGCCGTTTGTCGGGGCGCTGGCCTACCTGGTCACGAAGCTCGTGCCGGGCAAAGGGGACGAAATCGAGTACAAAGCCAAGCACCTCGATCCGGCCTTTATCCAGCAGTCCCCGGCGATCGCGCTCGACCAGGCGAAGCTCGAAACCCTGCGGATGGCAGAATACGCTGAAAAAGGTTTGAAGCAAAGTGAGTCCTATCTAGAAACCAAGAACAAAAAGGACGCGGAAAACATCGTCCGGTACGAAGAAGCCGTAAACAATCTGGACAAAAACATTACGGATTATTTAACCCGCATTTCTTCTAGATCTCTTTCATCCGAAAGCTCACGTCAGCATTCGGTTCTGATGGATACTACGAGAGACATTGAACGTGTGAGTGACCATGTAGAAAATCTGATGGAACTCGTGGATTATCAGGTCACTAATAAGGTAACCCTCTCCACTGAAGCATACAAGGACTTGAATCAGATGTACGAATTAACCATGAGCACGTTTTCTCAATCAATTGAAGCACTCGGGCAGGATAACCATGAAATCGCCAGTCAGGTGCTGCAGCAGGAAGAAGAGATTGACCGGCTTGAACGGCAGCTGCGCAAAAAGCACATTCTGCGCCTTAATGAAGGCCAGTGCTCCGGTTCCGCCGGCATTGTATTTGTAGACTTCCTAAGCAACCTCGAACGGATCGGTGATCATGCTGTAAACATTGCTGAAACCGTGCTCGATGATGATCACAAAATGAAAGAAAGCAATTAATAAGCAGGCAGCGCCCTTACAGTTTGGGCGCTGCTTTTTCGCGCAAATAACTACTTTCAACAGACCCCTTCCTGTCTTCGTGAAATGTACTACCTTTGTTCCCTTGCATATTTACCATTTTTAAACAGGTGAACCATATATCATCTATTTACCTATTGTAAAAGCAATAATAATCCAACATACTGAATTTAATGATAACTATTAGAAAGAGGGGCTTGAAATGAAAAAGAAAAATAGTACAGACTGTCCAAAAGTACTGGCCGAGCTGGATGAAAAACAAGCGCGTCTCGATAAGTATCGGAAAGAAATCAGGGAAGGCAACAATAAAGATGTGAAAGACCTTGATGATTTAAACAAAACTCTTCAAAATAAAAAAAGTTGAACGAAATTTTATATACCACTGTAAATTCAGCATCTTAAATATAGAAGCGTTTAATTGATACAGCTTTCGATTAAAAAGAGCAGGTCTGCTTCTTCTGGGCAGGACCTGCTCTTTTTGGTATTATTATTTTTATATGCTCTGTCTGCACTCTGTTTCATCTTTGTGATTTTTTATTAAAACCTTTTACAGCAGTAACATTCACCTTTCCTTTAAAAGGAGCGATCAAAGCTATGTGGCATTTTATCAAGTTGTATTTTGGCCTTGCAGTCGGGCTCGCGGTCTTTTTTGCTCTTGTGCTGTTAGCTGCCGGTGCCTACGGATAAGCCCCCTTTTAAAATTTCCTCGCCCAGGCTACGTAGAAAAGCCTTTTAGATGTCTCCCACAGAGCTCTAAAAGGCTTTTTTCTAATGGTGTTCGCATAAGCATTACTCCTGCTTATGCAGCTCCATCTCAATATTAATTTTCACATCTTCGCCAACAAGTACCCCACCTGTTTCAAGCGTAGCGTTCCATGTTAAACCGAATTCTTTCCGGTTAATAGTTGTCTGGCCGCTGAAGCCGGCTACTATGTTTCCGCTCATCGGATCTTTACTTTGGCCTTCAAACGTAACATCGACCGTAACTTCTTTGGTTGTGCCTTTAATCGTAAGATCTCCGGTCACGTCATATTCACTTTCTCCCGTTTTTTTAACTTCCTTGCCGACAAACGTCATGTTGGGATAGTTTTCAGCATCGAAGAAGTCTGCCGACCGTAAATGACCATCACGGTTTTCGTCACTGGTATTAATGCTCGCTATATCAATTACCACTTCGATTTCTGCGTCTGTTAAGTCTTCCACGTCTACCTTTAACGTAGCGTCAAATTTGTCAAACGTACCTTTTACTCTTGAAATCATCATGTGCTTTACCGAAAATCCAATTTCACTGTGTACAGGGTCCACGGACCAGACTGTTTTTGCCATAAGTAACTCCTCCTAAAAATTCATTCAATTAATTCCATGAAGCTACAACTAGTATAAAGGTATCAAGTCTTTAAATCTAGTATCCTGCTTTGAAAATAATAAATATTCCGTCATTTTCAAATGATTTCTCTTTATCTATTAAGACTATTTTTGTCTTTTATTCTCATTATGTTTTACACTAATTGTGAAGTCAGTCGTATATTTCATCTCAGATGTCATGGCACTTCGCAAGCCTTTTTCGTATGAAACACCTTATATTAATATCGAGAGGAGACTTTACGATGAAATTTTCTGTATCAGCCCTTTTTCTTGCCTCATTTGTTTTTCTGACCGGTTGCGGCGGCAGTGACGGAGGAAATGAATCCGAAAACACCAGTGAAAACGCCGAGGCTCAAACAATGGAGGTCACCGCTACTGACTTTGAATTCGACCAGGAGGAATACACCGTTAACGCCGGAGAACCTGTAAATGTCAGCTTAACGAGCCAGGAGGGCGGACACGGTCTTGCTATTGACAACTTTGATGTAGACATTCAGGGGGAAGGAGAAGCATCGTTCACCCCGGAAGAACCCGGAGAGTATAACATCTACTGCAGCGTTCCATGCGGTGAAGGGCATGCAGATATGACCGCCACCCTGATTGTTCAGTAGGCTGGAGGTTCCCGACTATTTTTACTTTTTCCGCAAAAAAAGTCGCCGCGCCTGTATTTAGGCACGACGGCTATCATTTTAACCGTATTTATTCTTTAATTGGAAGCGGCGCTTCAGGGGAAACCAGCTTCTCTTTACGCAGTTCCTGCCAGAAAGCTGCAGGAATATCGGCGTTTAATGCTTCGAGGTTGTCCTGAATACGCTGTGGACGACTTGCTCCTGGTATAACAGCCGCCACTGCCGGATGAGCGGCTGAAAACTGCAGGGACGCTGCAATCAGGCTCACATTGTGACGTTCAGCAATGGATTTCATCTGCTCGACACGGGAAGCAATTTCCGGCGGAATATCCGAGTATTCGTACGTGGAACCGCCGGCGAGCACGCCTGATCCGTAGGGTGCTCCGACCACAATGCTAACATCCTGCGCCTCCGCCTCCGGCATCAAGCGCTGAAGCGCACGTTCGTGGTTAAGCAGCGTATAACGGGTAGCCTGCAGGCTGATATCCGGATTGGAATCTTCAAGGTCGAGAGCGAGCTCAATCGGCTCCGTCCGGTTTACTCCAATCCCCCAGGATTGAATAACGCCCTCTTCCCGTAGTTTGGTCAGCTCACGGAATGCGCCTGTTCTTGCCTCTTCAAATTTAGCGAGCCATTCGTCTCCCTGAAAATCCGGAGAAATGTCATGCACATACACAAAATCAATCCGGTCCATCTGCAGGCGCTCAAGGCTCTGCTCAATCGACCGGCGTGTGCCTTCCGCAGTATAATCATCAATTACTTTATTTTGGCGGCCATTGGCAAACAATCCTTCTTTTTCTTCAGTTTCTTCAGAAATATAGCGGCCGACTTTCGTACTTAATACAAAATCGTCGCGGTTATGCCTGGCCAGCGCTTTGCCTAAGCGCAGCTCCGCAAGCCCAGCTCCGTAAAAAGGTGCAGTGTCAAAATAACGGATGCCGTGTTCCCATGCTGTTTCAATTGTTTTTAAAGCTTCCTCTTCTGGAATATCACGGTACATATTCCCAAGCGGCGCGGTGCCGAAGCCGAGTTTTCCTTCCTGCTTCAAATTAATCATAAACTTTGTCCTCCTCTATAAAGGTATATTCATTATTTGCAATTAAGCGGCCGCTCCAACGTATCTCACCTGCAACGACCCAGGTTCCTGCCAACGATCACTCTATTTTAGTTACCTTTCACAGTAAAATTTAAACATCGATGCCCAAATAGATATTATACGTATCCCGATATCAGATTTTCATCCAAAATTTCTCATGAAACACTTGAATACATAGTTCTTCAGCCGATATTATTATTAAAACGACATCATTTGGAGGTCATCTATGAAGAACGGTTGCGATGTTTGCATGCCCGGCCATCAGGGCTATACATTCATTTTTGAAAACGACCAGTCTCCTGCCCTACTCACCCCTTATTTTAGTGAATACAGCGAAAATCAATGGCAGGAGGTAAACAATCGCATGGTATGGATGGATGAAGCCATTGCTTTTGATTTGCTGGATTACCTGGAAGTTCATTATAATCCCGAAGAAATTTTTATTTTTCCGGCAAAAAAGAATAATCCTTTGGAAGACGAAGCGAACAGACAGCCGCTTCGCTCCCTCCACGCTTACAAAGAAGCAGGCTGGATCGATGACATTATCGATCAGGAGCAGATACAGTCGCATTACCAGCCTATCGTCCGCCCAGATAACGGAAGCTATACTATTGTTGGGCACGAGATGCTTTCCCGTGGAAAAGCATCAGATGGAAGCACGATCGCCCCATTCTTCCTGCTCGAGGCGGCGCGCATCCGCCACCGGCTGTTTGCGCTTGACCGTGCCTGCCGAATCGTTTCTGTCAAAAATGCAGCTGTTATTAAAGACAAGCTCATTTTTATCAATTTTATTCCTACCGCTATTTATGTACCTGAACACTGTTTATCGACCACTATTTCCCTGATAAATGAAATGGGCATTTCACCGGAAAACGTAGTATTTGAAGTTGTGGAAAGCGATGAAGTGCAGGATATTGATCACCTGAAAAATATACTCAATTATTACCGGCGTCATGGTTTCAAATATGCTTTAGATGACGTAGGCACCGGGGCCAATGACCTTAAAAAGCTATCTTACCTTGAGCCGGATATTGTTAAACTGGCCAGAGAATATTCCGACGGCGTAAGCCGGGATCCCGAAAAACGAAAAGTCGCGGCGTCGCTGCTGCAGGTCGCTGCCCATACCGGCTCTCAGCCACTTGCTGAAGGAGTCGAACATAAAGAAGATGCCGATTACTTAGCCGACATGGGCTATGAGCTGTTTCAGGGATATTATTTCGCTAAGCCGCAGGAGCAGCCCCTCGATTCCCTTTCTCACCCCGTTAATACAAACCGTTGATTTTACAAAGCATGTGCCAGGCACGTGCTTTTTTCTGATTTTTTCAATCGCAGGTCAAATGACTTCACCTATACAACAAACCCTCCGGCTTCAGTGCCAGGGGGTCTTTTCATATTAATACCATTTAGATAGCTTAGACCAGGCTTAAATTATACATCAATAAAGCGGCTGCCCTTTTCTGTCACCACCGGATCCACATATTCCACTTTTTCTTCCTCGTCTATTACTTTTTCTGCTTCGAGCATTGCTTCTTTGATCAAATAATCAAAATGCGCTTCTTCATTGGAATCGTCCGGGGAAATCGTCCCCTGTTCTTTAGCGGCAATGCGGGCAATCAGCAGCAGTTCTTTCAGTAAATCGTTATCCATACAGACCCTCCTCCTGTATCTCTGTGTTGGATGAACAGAAATCCTCCGTGCCTTCTTAACTCTGACGTTCTTTTTGTTCGATGTTTAATTGATGCACCGTGCGCACCAGGTCATTTTTTTGATCGTTAACCTCGTCCGGGAAAAATACGCCATACATGCAGCCGCCGCTATGTTTTTCCTTTCGTTTTATATGACCGTGAAGGACAAAATTTTTATGAAGCGAGCGAAAGGAAAAAGTCAAAAGCACCCGGTCTGTGACCGGCAGATTTAAACGGGAAAAGAACCGCATGCCCCCGCCGGAGAGATCATAAATCGTCATATCACCTGTCGCGCTGTTCACGATAGTATTGTCCATCCGGTAAATGAAAAAGGTTCCGTGGAGTGGCTGATCTTCGAAATAGTAGCGTAGGTTTTTTCTTGATTCCGGCATACCCTTCTCCTTTGTCTTTACGTGAAATAAGTGATGTATTAATAGTATATAGGCTCTGTCTTTTAAGTTCAAAAACATTTTTAGTTCAGTATGCCGGGCCGTTCACCTTCCTTTCAATCCTGCTTTCCTTTTAAATAAAGATTGACTTTATCTGCACTTCAGAATATGATTAATATAGAATTAAAGGGGAGTAGCTTTCCTGCATCTGCATCGTCATGACGGGCTTTGACGCCCCGGTGCTGATGGTAGTTACCAGACTATAAGCGAGACCTTTTCTTCTCCGCAGCAATTTCGGGGGAGGAAAAGGTTTTTTTGATGCCTTTTCCTTCGAATTATTTGGGGAAAAGGCATTTTTCATGTCCTTTTCTCATAAGGGGAGAAAAGAAATGGACGTAGGTTTATTGATGGAATACAGCTGGGTTTTGGTTATTCTCGTGCTGCTTGAGGGTGTGCTGGCAGCTGATAACGCGATGGTTTTGGCGGTAATGGTTAAGGGTCTGCCTGAAAAACAGCGAAAAAAAGCTCTTTTTTACGGGTTGTTTGGCGCTTTTCTTTTCCGGTTTGGATCGCTGTTTATCATCAGTTTTCTGGCGGGTGTATGGCAGGTGCAGGCTATCGGCGCGGCCTACCTTCTCTATATCGCTATTAATCATATTATTAGGCATATGGTCCGCCACCGCCAGCGGCAAAACGTGACTGCTGCCGCACAGGAAACTAAATCTACCGGCTTCTGGAAAACTGTTTTTAAAGTAGAGCTTGCAGATATTGCGTTTGCCGTCGATTCGATTCTTGCGGGTGTTGCTCTCGCTATTACTCTTCCAGCCTCCGGTCTTCCGGCAATTGGCGGCCTTGACGGCGGAATCTTCGCGGTGGTTTTATTCGGCGGATTAATTGGAGTCGTCATTATGCGTTTTGCCGCCGTTAAATTTGTTACCCTGCTCGAAAAACGTCCAGGCCTTGAAATAACTGCCTTCGTTATCGTTGGATGGGTCGGGGTCAAACTTGCAGTTTATGCTTTGAGTCACCCGGCGCTGCACATCATCCCGGAAGCATTTTCCCATTCACCACTGTGGAAGGCTTCCTTCTATATTGTCCTCGTTGTGATCGCGGTCAGTGGCTGGTTTTTATCCAGTCCGAAGTCAGCATATGAAACAGTAAAAGATCGTTAATCATGAACAAAGCATAGCTTTACACACAAAACCAGACCCCCTTTAAGCAGGTGAAAGCTTAAAGGGGCTTTTTTAATGGCCCTCTTTCAGTTCTGGAGTTTAGTTATATAGGTTGAAGGTAAAAAGACAGATAGAATGGAACTTTTAATTTTACGGCTGACGAGAGCCAAAGGAGTCTGTTTATGCCATATTTCACTTCAAAAAACACCTCACTCTATTATGAACAGCGGGGGCAGGGGCCCGTGCTTGTGTTTATTTCCCCTCCCGGTCTCGGCTGCGCGGCCTTTGAGCAGCAGCATTCGCTGGAAGACCAGTTTCGGGTCGTTACCTTTGACCCGCGGGGGAACGGCAGAAGCGAACGCAGTGAAGCTGCTGACGGCACCATCAGACAGTGGACGGAGGATATTTACGCCCTCGTATCTCATCTTGGGGCTGACCAGGTTATTCTGTGCGGCTATTCCTTTGGCGGCCTGCCAGCCCAGGAATTTGCTTACAAATACCCCGAAAAGACGAAAGCGCTCGTATTAATCAGCAGCTTTCCCAAAGTAAGAACGTTTCTGTTAGCCGGAAAATTCCGCCTTGGCATTTGGAGCACATATGAAAACCTGCTCGGTACACTTGGCAAAGGCCTTGCCTTTTCCCATACCAAAAAGCCGGACCAGCAGGCGCGCATCGAAAAAAACATTGAAAACAGTGATCCCGGCATTTTGGAGCAAATGTATTTGAATGGCAGGCATTATGACGGCACCGGCCTTCTCCCTCATATTACCTGCCCCGTGCTTACGATATTTGGCAGCAACGATGTGTTTGTCAAAAAACATCAGCACTATTTTAAATCCCGGCTTCCCCACATGCAAAACGTTCATATCCAGGGGAAGGTACACCAGCTCCCTACAAGAGCGGCCGGCGAAGTGAACGCTATCATCAGAAATTTTGTTAACAACAGCGTCTACGCAAAAACTCAACAGAATGTTTACTGAAGAAGCATAAAGGATATATGTTTATAGTTCATTCTTACTTTGCATATTGAGCACGGCGGTAATGGTTGGATAATAAGCTAACCCATGAGCCAGCAGAAGAAAGCTTTTCTTTGCTGACTCTTTTTTTAATTTCCTGAACCATTGCTTCCATATTTTAAACTAAAAGGAGTAGATATAATGAGTAACACATCAACCAGAAAAACACTGCCGATTATTGCACTTTCAGCCGCTGCTATCGGGGGAGGCGTCTACTGGTATACGAAAAGCTCCGGTAGTACCAGCAACAGCGATAGTGGCAGCAGCGAAGGCATTAAGGATAAAGTAAACAAAGCGAACCAGGAAGTCGACAAGGATGAACTGAAAAGCCGCTTTCAGCGCACAGTAGAGCTTGCTAAGCAGGCAACGACCCAGCTACAGGAGATTTACAATGATTACGGCAAAGATATCATTGAACAAATCCAGCAGGTGAAAAAAGACTCTGAAGGCGTCGTATCTACAGCTAAAGAAGCTGGCGATGAGCTGAAGGATGTAGCTGACACAGCTAAAGAAGCCGAGCAGGAGCTCGAAGGAGTCAAGGATCAGGCAAAACAGGGCGCAGAGCAGGTTTCTTCTTCTGATTCTTCCTCTAATAATTCCAGCGCCTCTTCTTCTGAAACTAGTGGCAGCCAAAATATCCAGGAGTCTCCGGAAGAAGAAATTAAGCGCAAAGACAACCAGGCCGATATTGAGCCGCAGGAAGAAGGAAAAAACCAGCGTGACCCAAATAGCAATAGCTAAGCTTTTCTCCGCGGAGAAAGCAAAAGATTTTCTAAAACGAGTTAAACCACCGGGTACGGCCCTGGTGGTTTTTTTATGCCCCGCTCATATATCAGTTTTTTCCGCATACTTTCCGTCGTCTACATGCGTAACGCCAAATGGCTCTTTTCCGTGGCCGTTATAGTATACATCCCGATCATGAAATATACGGTGAATCGTTTCTGCCGTTTGCTCTTCTTCTAAATCAGACTGCTCTTTCTGCTGAAAGCGTTCATTCCAGCCGGCAGCATTGCGAAGATCCCTCGCTAAATCCGGATTGTCCGTCTGCGCAGCCAGTGACTTCAGCTTTTCTATTTTTTCTTCCGGGGCCTGAATGTTTTCTGCATCCACCATTTTTTCACCCCCATAGCCCGTCAGGTCATTCCAGCGGTCATGCCGGGCAGCAATGTAATTTTTCATTTCCCCTTTCCGCTGTACTTTCTTTTCTGCTTTTGTCAGCTGGTGCTCCTTGTCTGCCTCTTTTTCCGAGTTATTTTCTTCCTCCTGCTCTGCTCTGGCTGTCTGTTTTTCCATTTCTTCAAGTCATGGATACACTACATAAATGCTGAGCACTGCGGTGAAAATGATGACCCCGGCTGCCAGCAGCGTGACACGTCTTTTCATAAAATTTCCCCTGCTGTATCTGTACATAAACAGAATAAAACCGCCGGATATAATAACATCCCGCGGTTCCAGTCTTATGTATTCATATTTATTTTATCATACATAAAATACCATTTTAAGGATTCTTTTTTCACCCAAGAAAAAACAGGCAGAGTTTCTGCTTGAAGACTTTTGGGCCTACTCCCCGTCCTGCTTAGTATTCTTTAGGAGGATAGTCTTTTTAAAATACTCCATTTATCCCGTTTGGAAACGTAGGCCCGCTCCTTAAACACCTGATAGTTGTTTTTTCGTACTGATTCCAAAATGGCCTGATACATATAAGCAGCGCCTTTGACGGGATACCTTGCATCCTTTGGATACTGTTCAACAGATTCAAGTGCCTCTGTATACAGCTCTTCTGCCCGTGCGGCAGTATCCTCCCACGCCTGGACAAATGAGGAATCAAGGCGGTGCTGGTGAAGATCCCTGGTGGTATAGCCATGCTTTTCGAGTATTTCAACCGGAAAATATATGCGCCCCCGCTCCAGGTCTTCACCTACATCGCGAAGGATATTGGTCAGCTGCATCGCCTTTCCAAGGGCGATAGCGCCCGGCTTCAGATGTTCAAAACGCTCGGGGGAAAGGATCGGCAGAAGCATCAGCCCTACAGTGCCTGCTACATAATAGGAATACCCTTCAACTTCTTCCAATGTGTAATAAAAAATTTTTTCCAAATCCATATACTGGCCCTGAATCATATCTATAAAAGGCTGTACTTCCATATCGAATCGTTCGAAAGTATCTCTCAGGGCAATCCATTGCAGGGACGGCTGATAAAATGGATCGCGAAGAAACTGATGAAACATCGTTTCAAATTCCTTTAATTCCTGCTCCGGATTTTCCCCTTCATCCACAATATCATCGACGGCCCGGCAAAAAGCATAAACGGCCCAGACGCCCTGTCTTTTTTCAAGCGGCAGAATATCAAATGCCTTCGAAAAAGTTTTACTGTGCATTGCAATAATACGATGACATTCTTCGTATGCTTCTTCTAACGTTGATTTCATACTTCTCATCCCCTCTCCCGCGTTTCAGAAGCCAAGCGATGGCTGGTCCCCTGCCGGGTGTATATCAGAACATATTCTGCTTCCTCCCTGTCCCGAGATGCTCCGCTAACAGTTTTGCTCCCTGCATGACAATTGGGACACCGCCACCGGGGTGCGTAGAAGCACCCACAGCGTATACGTTGCTGTAGGAGAACGGCTTAAGCTGCGGCCGGAATGCACCTGACTGGGCAAAGCTCGGAGCTATGCCAAAGCTGCCTCCTTCATACAACCCGTATCTGCCGGCGTCCTGAGGCGTCCGGACCTGCATCCACTGAATCGAAGAACGTAGGTGCGGGAATCCTTTTTTCTCGACCGTCTCTAAAACAGACTGAATAAACTCTTCCTGCACCTCCCAGTCGATGTTATCTCCTGATGGTACGGGAACGAGCAGATACAGTACACTCTTACCTTCCGGGGCGAGGGCAGAGTCTATTAAAGACGGGTGGAATGCATAAATACTTGGCTCTTCTGGTAATTCCTTAGTTTCAAAAACCTGCTTCATTTGGTGGTCAAAATTGCTGCCCATAAAAAACTGGTGAATAGATGCCTTTGTATATATTTTGTCTAATCCTAAGTAAATTAGCAAGCATCCTGATGAAGAAGTGTATTTTTTTTGTGATTTATTTTCCACCAGCTGTTCTGCTGCCGGCAGCTCGCAGTTGCAGATGAGCCGTTCTGCCGGCTCTACCCGCTTATCCGTTTTCAGAGCAGTAAAAGTCTTTCCCTTCGCCTGAATGCTTAATGCTGTTTCTTCAAACCGAAAGATCACTCCGCGACGATCCAGCTCTTCTTTAATTTTTTCAATCAGCATCGCATAGCCCCCGTGGATATACCAGATGCCGTGATACTGCTCGCTGAAGGAGACCAGGGAGTAAATACCGGGAGTGGCGGCAGGGTTGCCGCCAATGTAGAGCGTCTGCAGGGAATAGGCGTCCCGGAGCCGGGGATCGGTAAAGTAATCGGCCACTTGGGTTCTAACCGACTGATAAGCTTTCATCTGCCACAGGGAACGAATATTTGCCGCCGTGAAAAACTCGCGTTTGCGCATAAATGACCGGGATAAAAAATCCTTTTCCCCCTGGAGAAAATTTCTCTTCATATCGTGCATAAACCTTTCAAAATTCTCTTCTTCCCCCGGAAAAGTCCGGGCCAGCTCTTCTTTCTGTTTTTCAGGATCACTCCATTTGTAAAATTCCGTGCCATCGGCGAAAACCATCCGGTACAAAGGGTCAATTCGCTCCATTTCAAGCACTTCCGGGTCCATCCCTGCTTCAGCAAGTATCCCCTTAATAGTTTCGGGCAAAAGAACGATGGTCGGTCCTTCATCGACTTTAAACCCGTCCTGCTTCACCCATTTGATTCTTCCGCCTGCTTCTTTATCTTTTTCCACTATTGTTACTTCTTCGCCTGCCTGAGTTCTGTAGAGAGCTGTCACAAGACCGCCGATACCGCTTCCCACGATAATATTTTTCATTGCGCCCGCTCCCTGGAATATTTGGCCGTCAGTGCCTGAGCAGTAATCCTGCCGGATACGATAATCGTCGGCAGACCGCTTCCGGGATGCGTACCTCCACCCACCAGCCAGCAGCTTCCAACATCCTCGAACTTGTTATGAGGACGGAAATACATCATTTGATTTAATCGGTGGGATAAATTGAATACAGCCCCTTCGTATACGTTACTGTCGAGCTGCCAGTCTGTAGGCGTATAAATTTTTTCCACCTCAATGTGGTCCCGGAGTCCTTTAAACGGCGTACGGCTCTCCACCTGATCAAGCACCAGGTCCCGGAAGCTGTCTTTGTTATTCTCCCAGTCGATGCCGCTCTGGTTGTTCGGAACCGGGGCAAGCATATAAATTGGGGATTTTCCGGCAGGCGCCAGCGTGTCGTCGGTAACAGCCGGATTATGAATATAGATTGACGGATCGTCTGAAACAATTTTTTCATGAATCATTTCTTCCACATTTTTTTTATAATCATTGGAAAAGACGATAGAATGGTGGGCCGCGTCCGGATAAGTAGTGTCAACGCCGGCATAAAGCATAAACGCCGAGCAGGAATAGTCTTTTTTAGCCACTTTTTCTTTTTTCCACTTCTTCAAAGGCTCATCGAACAATTCGGTAGCTGCATAGGCGAAATCCGCATTCACCACCACCTCGTCTGCTCCAAACACTTCTCCGTTTTCAAGCTCTACGCCCACCGCCTGCTGTTTTTTCGTACGGATTTTTTTTACCGGCGTGTTCAGGTAAAGATGGCCACCGTCTTCTTCAAATGCTTTAGCCATTGCTTTTGGTATCTGGTTCAATCCTCCGCTTGGATGAACAATCCCGTACTCATGCTCCATATAGGAAAGAATGCTGAAGGCCCCCGGGCAGTCCCACGGTGACATTCCTAAATATTTGGACTGAAAGGTAAAAGAAAGCTTCAGCCGCTCATCGGAAAAATACTGGCTCAACACGTCATACACAGACTTGCCGAGCGCCAGGTGCGGCAGGGCTTTAAGCGTTCGGGGCTTCATATAGTCAAGCAGCGACCCGTGCTCATGCTCAAGTACCGGCAGAAGCGCATCCCACCGTTTACCCAGATCATGCATGAAACGGTCATAGCCCTTTTCATCGCCCGGAAAGGAAGCAGCGATCCTTCGCTTCATTTCCTGCTTATCGGAAGTCGGCCGGAAGCTTGAATCTTCGAAAAATAATTCATACATCGGATCCAGGTAGTTCCATGAAATATAGTGAGCCAGATCCTTTCCGGTTGCCGAAAAAATTTCCTCAACAATATGAGGCATACTTAAAAATGTCGGGCCCTTATCAAAGCGGTAGCCGTCAACGTCCACGTGGGACGTGCGTCCACCTGGCTTATCATCCTTTTCGAACACACTTACCTGAAAACCCTGACTCTGCAGCAGCATGGCAGCGGTAAGTCCTCCGGGGCCCGCTCCAATCACCGCAATTCGTGTCTCTCTCACTCCAAAAAGCCCCTCTCTGTCAAAACCTTATATGCATGTCCAAAGTTTTATTCCCGTTTTTTTGCATTCTCAACCTGCCCAAAAGCCCGGGAAAATAGACATTGTAAAAGCATAAAAAAAGACCTTTCAAAAAGAAAGGTCCCGTTCAACTGCTTCTGCTGTATAATGCGAGCACCCGGTCCACCTGCGCCCCGTACATTTCCCCGAACACGTTTAAATGGACGAGCAAATAATATAACTGATAGAGAGGCATCCGTTCTTCAAATTCAGCTTCCACCGGCTGGATGGTTTCATACGCTTCATACGTCCGTTCAGAAAATCCTCCAAACAGCCGTGTAAAGGCAAGATCAAATTCGTAGTCTCCATACCAGCAGGCGGGGTCAATCAAATATGGACGCCCTTCTTCTCCTGTGAGCCAATTCCCGGCCCAAAGATCTCCGTGCAGCTTAACCGGCTGCCGGTCGTCGGGTATCCATTCTTCGAGATGGTCCAGAATATAGCGCAGGCGGCGGGACCGTTCGTCAGTCAATTTGCCCAGGGATCTGGCGATTTCCATCTGCGGCCGCAGGCGGTGATCCCTTACAAAACGCACCCAGCTTGTTTCCCAGGAATTCTCCTGCGGCAGCTCCCCGATAAAGTTATCCTCCTCAAGGCCGAAATAATCTCCGGAGGATTGATGAAGATTGGCCAGGTCGATGCCCAGCCACTCGTCCGTGCGGCTGTCCCCTCTTCCCTGAATAATATCCATAATAATAAATTTCTTCGACCAGTGCAGTACATCAGGCACATGCACCGCTTCCGATTCACGCAGAAATTCGAGCCCGCGTTTTTCCTGGCGGAAAAAATCATACGGCGCCTCTTCATTCCATTTCAAAAAATAGGAGCGCTTGTTTGTATCCACCCGGTAGGCAGAGCTGATGCTTCCTCCGGAGAGGCCTGCTATATTGGTTACTTCTGCCTGCGGATCCACGTATCGTATCGCTTTTTGAATATGCTCCATTATACATTCTCCTGCTCTCTGATCCATTGTAATAAATGAAAGGTACTCGTATTAACCAGTTCAAACACGTGGTCGAAATTATTATCGAAATAAGGGTCAGGGACGTCTTCACTCCGGCGCTCAGGGTGAAAGTCCAACAGTTTCCATACCCTGCCGTCTTTAGTGGAAACGTGAAAGTCCTGAAGCATCTCAAGGTTCTGTTCATCCATAGCTACAATATAATCGGCTTCTTCTCCGGACTGCACGACCCGGGCGGTTCCCGGACCGGCATGAATACCATGCTGTTCGAGCACACCAATCGTTCCTTTATGCGGAGGCGAGCCTGCATGCCAATCACCGAGACCGGCTGAATCCACGCTGATTTTATTTTCCACTCCTGCTTCCTGCAGGTGCTTTTGCAAAAGCGCTTCTGCCATTGGCGAACGACAGATGTTTCCTAAACAGATGAATAAAACCTTTATACTCATAGATGCCCTCCTTTATCCGTAGAGATGTATAATCATGCCTTTTATTTCCCCGGTCATATCGAGAAGGGAGAGGGGCTCCTGTTCCTGCTGCAGCATCTGGTCTGTCATTTCCACTAATTTTTTATCAATCTTTTCAATCAGCTGATGGGTTTTGAGCCGTCCGTCGCTGCCAAACGACCTTTCTTCATGCAGGTTCAATCCGTGGTCCTTGAGCTCTGTAATAATTTCTCTTACAAGGCGTTTATACTCTTTTAACTCTGGAATGGTCTGGTGCTCCATCAAACGCTTGCCCTGCTGATCGAGCTGTTCGAGCATGATACCCATCTGCCGGTTGAATGTTTTAGACTGTTCGGTCTGCATCATTTCCGAAAACGGATTCTTTTCGGCTTTTCTCTCCTTTACACTGGGGAGCGGTGATTTAATATTTCCCTGAAGACGATGAATATCCACGCGTATACTGTCCTCCTTTACGCGTCTTCTGCCGGCCCAGTTACAATGGCCGCCATAAACGCTGGTACTTTCACAAATTCTTTTATAAGCAGCCGTTCTTCCGTAGTGTGGATATTTTCATACCCGACGCCCAGATTGATGGTAGGTATGCCGTAGCCGGAAATCACGTTGGCATCGCTGCCGCCTCCGCTCTGTACAGTTCTCGGCTCCACATCGAGCCGGTTGGCGGCCTGCACAGCACGCTGCACCACATCATCTGATTCAGCCAGCACATATCCTTCATACATTGGCTGTATGTCAATAGATGCCTCGGCGCCCATTTCTTCCGCTGCTTCTTCGAAAGCCCCGCGCATCGCAGCTATCTGTCTGCTCAGCTTATCCGGTTTAAAGGAGCGTGCTTCAGCAGAAATCACGACTTCATCACATACAACATTTGTCTGCGTGCCTCCGGCAAAGCTTCCGATGTTGGCTGTTGTTTCTTCATCAATTCGTCCAAGCGGCATCTTAGTCACTGCTTTAGAAGCAACACTGATGGCTGAAATGCCTTTTTCTGGCTCCACACCTGCGTGCGCTTTCTTTCCGTAAATAGTCGCGTGCATTTTCGTTTGGTACGGCGCTGACGTGACGAGCGTGCCAACCGGTCCGTCACTATCAAGCGCATAACCCATATCGGCGTGTACAAGCCCGGTATCAAGATGCTTTGCGCCCACAAGGCCGGACTCTTCCCCGACTGTGATGATAAACTGAACATCACCATAAGGCTCGTCTTCTTCCTGAAGTACTTTTATCATTTCAAGCATCGCCGCAATCCCTGCTTTGTCATCAGCTCCGAGAATGGTTTCCCCGCTTGAAACGATATATTCATCCTGCACTTCGGGTTCAATACCTTTCCCCGGTTCGACTGTATCCATGTGAGAGGTGAAATAAATTACCGGCTTTGTGCTGTCTGTGCCTTTTAACGTACAGACCAGGTTTCCTGCTCCGTGTCCGGTCAGGGCTTTGGCATTATCTTCTTTTGTCTCGAGGCCAAGCTGTTGGAATTTTCGTTTGATGACATCTGCGATTTTGGCTTCATGCTTCGTTTCCGAGTCTATCTGCACCAGTTCGATAAATTCCTGTATTAAACGTTCCTGATTTGCCATCACTATTATAACTCCTTTGCGGGTTGCTTAGGTTTATTATATATTTTTTTGCCTGCTGTGTTATAATTTGAGCATCAGTTTTTATTGAAAGCGGGGGTTAGAATGCAGAAAGTCATTATTTACATTATGATCTTTGCGCTTGTCGGCAGCAGCCTGTTAATGGGCGGAGCGGTGATGTTTTAAATAAACGTCAATCCTTGTATGTATCGGATAAAGCAGAACTTGCGGGTTTTCATACCCACTTGTTCTGCTTTTTATTTGTTTCTGCGTGCCATCTGTCTGTTTAATCGTTTGCCCGATATTGTATGGGTACGCTTCGGATCGGGCTTAAACATTTTTTTAATGAGCAGGTATTCTTCAATTTCATACAAAATATAAAACAGAGAGGAACGTATTTCGAATTCATGCCTTGTTTTAGGCAGCTCCATCTGCTGAATTTCATACTTCATTTCGTCAAGACGGTATAAAAAATAGCCGGCAGTATTACCCGGGGAAACAGCGTCGCTTAATTCATCCATATAATCAGCCATTTTATGGCCCTGAGGCACTGACTGATCAATCGAAGAAATAAACGGCAGGATACTCTCGAGTACCGAGAACTGTTTTTCCCTCATACGGAAATAGTGATAAAAGTAGTCGTCATCCCGGAGGAAGTGATTGTCTATATCTCTCAGGGCTTTTCCTTTAGCTTCATCAATAATCTTCGCTGCATCCGAAAATTCTGCCCCATCCCAGATATTATCTCCAAAACGAAGGTAGTTTGCGTATTCCTCCCAAATTTTGCGAAAAGCGTCTTCAAGGCTTAATTGGTCCTGGGCCAGGCTTTTTTCACTGCTCGGCATATAAAGGTTCATAATTAAAGCTACCCCAATGCCGATAAAAATAATCGCGAGCTCGTTCATCCAGATACCTGCGCTCACCTGTTCTTCTGTATAAAGGTGCAGGACGATAACACTGCTTGTGACGATACCCCGGGCAGCGTTCGCTGCTACGCTGAGTGGAATACTGATGAGAAAGAGTGCAGCGATGGCCACCGGATTATAGCCTATCAGTTCAAAGAATACACTAGCGACCCCAAGCCCAATCACACAGGAAACGAGTCGTTCAATGCTGACAGTCAGGGAGCCCCTTTTAGTCGTTGTAATACAAAGAATGGTAATGACACCTGCTGATATGTAATAATCCAGCTGCAGCAGCTGGGCAATGTATACGGATATAGCCGTGCCTACTGCTGTTTTCAGCGTCCGATATCCAATTCGGAATCTCCCCATCTAAAAAACCTCTCTGTTTATTCATTCGTTCTTATATTATATCGTAAACACAGGCAGAGGGAAACTGACTGGCGCCTTTCATCCCGGCAGCGCCCTCTTCTGCATTCGTACCAGCCTAAAAACAAATAAAAAAGCAAAGGAATAGCTCCTTTGCTTACACATTTATTCATTGGTGCGCCTACCAGGACTCGAACCTGGAATGCGAGAACCGGAATCTCGAGTGATATCCCTTTCACCATAGGCGCTTTTGTCATATGTTTTAACAAGACAATGAATACTATACCAATGAACGAATATGAAAGTCAACCCATTTTTTAATTACGCTTCCCCGGGAGAGCCTTCGAGCATTTTTTCAAACTGTTCGTTGATATCCTCTTCACTGTACCCTGCTTCCTGAAGTCTTTTAGTAAAATGCTGGGAATACACTCTGGAACGTTCCTGCATCTTTCCGAACTTCTTGGACTCCTGCTTTTTTTTCGTCCGCTTCTGGCGGTCTTCCGCATTGGACATGATGCTCTCGGTAATAAACAAGGCCTTCCACACCTGATCTTCTTCATAGCCGGATGCGTTTGCATCAAGTTCATCGATGACGTTTTGGTAGTAATCACGGAACTCTTCGTACGAAATCTCTTCATTCATGTTTAAGTATTCCTGAATTTTTTCATAATGCGTCTGAATCATTTGTCTCCGCCCTTTTCATTTATGTATTCCGAAACAGTATACCACGAATATAAAGCTGAGCGTCAAGGCACTTCCCTGCCATTTCTTATTTTTGCAATTGACGTTTAAATCAAAAGCTCCAGAGGGAAGAATCCTTAATAGATCTTACACGAAGAAAGAGGGATAGCATATGGCAGAAGTAACATTTAAAGCTAACGTAGGAGAACCACAGACAACAATCGCTTCTAATGGCAAAACACTATGGTACAGTGTGACAAAAGAGGAAGGCCCTTCAACAAAAAGTAATGACTATCGGGTTGGTTTTGAAACTTCCCAGGAATTCGAGCCGAAAACAAGCGAAATTGTATTTCCGGATGTTGATACTACTGTAGAACAGGACGGCAACATCTATCATTTGGAAAAATAAATTCTACGGGCTCCTTCTTTAGGAAGGAGCTTTTTTTTATAAAAAAAAGCGCCCCCGGAGGGCACTTTTTATTTTGTGCAGTATTGATCGAAAGCTTCTTCGAGTTTTTGAACAACCTGAATCGGCTCGTGGCCTTCAATTTCATGACGTTCAACCATGCGCACCAATTCTCCGTCTTTTAAGAGCCCAAACGATGGGGACGACGGCGGGAATCCTGTAAAGTAAGAACGGGCCTGCTCGGTCGCTTCTTTATCCTGACCTGCGAACACGGTCACAAGCCGGTCCGGCTTCGTATCGTAATTTGTCATGTAAGCTGCTGCCGGACGGGCAATGCCTCCAGCACAGCCGCACACGGAGTTTACCATAACAAGTGTCGTGCCTTCCTTGTTCAACACTTCATCAACTTCTTCCGGGGTACGAAGAGACTGGTAGCCCGCTTCTTCGATTTCATCCCGGGAAGCTTGTACTATATCATTAACGTAAAAATCAAAATTCATTAAAATCCTTCCTTTCCTTCACCGAATACCTATATTGTAGCGGATAAGAACAGGAAATCACAAGTGAGAAGCTTGAAAAGTTATTCGTTCAATGCTTTTTCAAGGTTATCGATATTTTGATTCATTAATGATACGTAGCTAGCGCCATCAGCAATTTCTTCATCGCTGGCTGATTCGAGATTATTCAGCGTATACACTTCTGCTCCGATTTCTTCCTGAAGAACATCTGTGGTGTCAGAAGGGATGTTTTCCTCCACCATAATGGCGTTCAGGTCATTTTTTTCTGCTGTGTCGATGATATCGTTAATTTCCTGCGTGGAAGGTTCACTCTGGGCGTTTACACCGTTAACAGCAATTTCTTCCAATCCGTATCGTTCTTCCCAGTACCCATATGCTGCATGGGAAACAATAAATTGATTTTTACTGCTTTCATTCACAAGAGTCTGGAACCGCTCATCTAATTCATCGAGCTCCGCCGACAGTTCCTCATAATTACTTTCATAGGCCTGCTCATTATCTGGATCCGCCTCTACCAGCTGGTCTTTAATCACGCCGGCTGCTTCTTTCGCCTGAACCGGGTCGATCCATACGTGAGGGTCCGTACCTCCGTGGTCGTGCTCTTCCCCGCTGTGGCTTTCTTCAGCATGCTCAGCGTGTTCTTCTTCAGATTCGCCCTCCTCATGATCGTGGGCTTCCTCCTCGCCGGCCGCCTCTGCCACTCTGGCTATCTGTATATCCTGGTTGCCAATAGTACTCTCCACTTCATCGGCAAACCCTTCCATCCCGTTTCCAGTCATAACAAACATATCTCCCTCCGCAATGTTTGTTAGTGTCTGCGGCGTTGGGTCATATGTATGCGCATCCGACCCTGCTGGTACGATGTTTTCTACATTCACATGATCGCCGCCGATCTGTTTTGTGAAGTCTTCCCAGGCAAAAAGTGTGGTGTACACTTCGAGCTTTTCCTCACCTTCGGTTCCCTGTTCTTCCTGAGTATCTGCTGAACCGCATGCGCTTAAAGAAATAAAGGCTGTCCCAGCTGCCCCTAAAACAAATAGTTTTTTCATCATTGCACCTCTGCTTTATCGTAATGATTACGTTTTGTATGTACATTGATTTTAGCGCAGGGAAGTCCGTTTGTAAATAAGAACGATTCTTTTTTATGCCAAAAAAAGAGGGGCTCCCGCGGGGAACCTCTCTTAAATGTTTTCGGTGCCTTTATAATTTTCAAGCCGCTGCTTTAAATCAGCTAAAAACCGTCCGCACAGCAGGCCGTCCAAAATCCGGTGATCCAGGGAAAGACACAGGTTAACCATGTAGCGTATCGCTATCATATCACCCTGCATGACAACCGGTCGTTTTACGATCGATTCCACAGAAAGAATGGCTGCCTGCGGGTGATTAATAATCGGCATGGACTGCACCGAGCCGAATGAACCAGTGTTGTTCACCGTGAACGTCCCGCTTCTCATTTCTTCTGCCTTAATGGTCCCCTGGCGGACTTTAGTGGCCAGAGACTGCATATCCCGGGCGAGACCTCGGATGTTTTTTTCGTCTGCCCGTTTGATGACCGGGACATAAAGAGCTTCCTCGCTGGCCACAGCCATCGACAGATTCACTTCCTTGCGCTGAATAATCCGGTCCCCGTCCCAGGTGGAATTAAGACTCGGAAACAGCTGCAGGGATTCGGACACAGCCTTCATAAAAAACGGCAGATACGTCAGCGAAAAGCCTTCTTTTTGTTTAAACTCGTCCTTCACACTGTTCCGGTACGCTACCAAATCCGTCACGTCTACTTCAATCATTGTCCAGGCGTGTGGAATTTCCTGCTTGCTTTTCACCATGTTGTCTGCAATGGCTTTTCTTGCTCCGGTTACCGGAATAATCGTGTCGCCTTCACGCTCCTCCTGATTTTCAGAAGGCTTTGTTGAATAGATTGGAAATGGCGAAGGTGCAGCTTCTTCCTGTTTGGTTTTTTCTGCTCCTTCCCGGATCGCTTTTTCAACATCTTTTTTCGTAATGCGCCCCTGTCTACCGGAGCCTTCAATCTCTTCAAGCTCCAGACCGTTCTCCTGGGCGAGACGCCATACCACCGGCGAATACCTTTTTTTCATCGACGTCTCGTCCTCCCCGGCTGTTTGTTGTGCTGGAGCCGTTTGTTCCGTTTTTGCAGAAGGCTTCTCAGTTTCTTCTGCTGCGGCCGGCTGTGCTTCTTCTGTTTCCACGTAGCATATGAGCGTGCCCACAGCCACTGTTTCGTTTTCTTCAGCGACGAGCTCGCTGATTTCGCCTGTATAAGAGCTCGGGATCTCTGCACTCACTTTATCCGAAAGTACTTCTGCGATGGGGTCATATTTTTTTACTTTATCGCCCGGTTTTACAAGCCACTGGGATAGCGTGCCTTCGGTGACACTTTCCCCGAGCTGCGGCATGGTTACTTCTTTGCGCATCCTTGATACCCTCCTAAAATTCCGCCAAATCTCGTACCGCTGTCGTGATTTTATCCGTGTTCATTAAAAATTCTTTTTCAAGTGTCGGAGCGTAAGGCATGGCCGGAACATCGGGAGCAGCCAGTCTCCGGACCGGCGCATCGAGATCAAATAAATTGTGTTCGGAAATGATGGCCGACACTTCACTCATGATGCTTCCTTCGAGGTTATCCTCGGTGACAAGCAGCACCTTTCCTGTTTTAGCTGCGGCTTCTTTGACTGCTTCCTGGTCGACTGGATAGACGGTTCTCAGATCCACCAGATGCACATCAATGCCTTCTGCGGCAAGTGTATCGGCGGCCTGATTGGCCAGATGCACACACAGTCCGTATGTAATCACGGTGACATCCGTCCCTTCCCGTTTGACCGCCGCTTTTCCGATTGGCACCGTGTATTCTTCTTCCGGTACCTCGTCTTTAAGCATCCGGTACGCACGCTTATGCTCAAAAAACAGCACCGGGTCGTTATCCCGGATCGAAGCCTTCAACAGCCCTTTCGCGTCATAAGGGGTGGACGGAATCACGACCTTCAGTCCCGGCGTATTTGCAAACAGCGCCTCTACTGACTGGGAATGATACAGGGCGCCGTGCACCCCGCCGCCAAACGGTGCCCGGATCGTAATCGGGCAGTACCAGTCATTGTTGGAACGGTACCGGATTTTCGCTGCTTCGGACACAATCTGGTTGACTGCCGGCATAATAAAGTCTGCAAACTGCATTTCCGCTACCGGGCGGAGGCCGTACATCGCAGCTCCTATGCCCACTCCTGCGATCGCTGATTCGGAGAGTGGAGTGTCGATGACGCGCTGGTCTCCGTAGGTGCTGTGCAGTTCTTCGGTCGCACGGAAGACCCCGCCCTTCAGACCGACATCCTCGCCCAGTACGAACACATTTTCATCACGCGCCATTTCTTCTTTCATCGCTGTATTGATTGCCTGAATATAAGACATGACTGCCATATTAGTTCCCTTCTTCCTCGTAAACATACTGCCCAAGCGTCTCGACAGCCGGGTATTCTGCTGCTTCAGCGGCATCCGTGGCGGCATCCACTTCCTCGCGAATCCGCTGCTCCATCGCCTGCTCTTTTTCTTCGGTAAGTATCCCTTCTGTCCGCAGGTAATCGGCAAAAGCTACAACTGCATCGGTCTGCTTTTCCTCATCCATTTCTTCGACACTACGGTACAGTTTGTCGTTATCATCGCTTGAATGAGGTGTGAGTCTTGCCACAAGCGCTTCCACAAGGCTCGGACCTTTACCGTCCCGCGCACGGTCCACCGCTTCTTTCATTGCCTTATAAACCTCAAACGGACGCGTGCCCTCCACGGTTACTCCCGGCATGCCGTAGCCCTTTGCACGGTCAGCAACATGCTCGCAGGCGAGCTGTTTACTGAGTGGCACGCTAATAGCGTATTTATTGTTTTCACAGAAAAACACGACCGGAAGATCATGAACGCCAGCAAAATTCATACCTTCATGAAAATCTCCCTGGTTGGAGGAGCCTTCGCCAAACGTGACCATCGTAACAAAATCCTTGTTTTTCATTTTAGCTGCCAGTCCGAACCCGGCAGCATGTGGAATCTGAGTAGTTACCGGAGAGGACTGGGTCACAATACGATTTTTCCGCTGGCCGAAATGGCCCGGCATCTGCCTGGATTCAGAGTTGGGATCTCCCTTTTTAGCAAAAGCTGCCAGCATCAAGTCCTTTGCAGTCATTCCAAATGCCATGACGAGACCAAAATCACGGTAATACGGGAGCAGGTAGTCCTTTTCACGGTCAAGTGCCATAGCTGCAGCCGCCTGCGCCGCTTCCTGGCCCTGGCAGGAAACAACAAAAGAAATTTTGCCGGCACGGTTCAGCAGCCACATCCGTTCATCAAGACGTCTCGCCTGCAGCATAATTTCATACATTGTGAGCGCTTCTTCGTCGCTTAAGCCTACTTCCCGGTGAGTACTGTATTCCTGAATCATTTTCGTTCCTCCTCGTTATTTCACCCGTGGTGAATAGCTTTTCCGTCTACAGCCAGGGCACCTTCAGCATAAATTTCCGCCAATGTCGGATGCGCATGCACGGCTCCCTGTATTTCAAGGTGTGCAGCATTCATATAGACTGCTAGTGCTCCTTCATTGATCAATTCGGTCGCTTTTTTTCCAACAATATGAACGCCGAGCACGTCTTCAGTGTCTTTATCTACAATCATTTTCATAAATCCTTCCGGATCACTTTCTATTAGCGCCTTGCCTATCGCCTGAAAAGGCACGGTGCTTGTTTTAATATCCAGACCGGCATCTGCGGCTTCACGCTCTGTCCAGCCTACGGAAGCCATTTCAGGATCCGAGTAGACACAGGAAGGAACGTGCTTATAGTTAAGGGGCTCAGGGTGATTTCCGAGCATATGCTCTACAGCAATGATGCCTTCCCGTGAGGCCACGTGGGCGAGCTGCATGCCGCCGATAACGTCGCCGATAGCGTACATATGCGATTCCTTCGTCTGGTACATGTCGGACGTCTGGATGAAGCTGTTCTGTACTTCGACTTCTGTATTGTGGAGCCCCAGATCTCCCGTGTTGCCGTTTCTTCCGACAGCGACGAGCATCTTCTCAGCCGCCAGTGCCTCTCCGGTTGCTGTACGGACCGCTATTTCTCCGTTTTTCGTAAGAGACGAAGGGTCGAGCTGTGTATTTGTATAAACACGGACCCCTTTTTTCTTCAAGCGTTTTTCCGCCTCTTTTGACACGGCCTCGTCCATCATCGGAAGCAGGCGATCGCCGAGTTCCACCATCTGTACCTCTACGCCGAAATCCTGAAGCATTGAAGCCCATTCCACGCCAATAACTCCTCCTCCGACAATAACGATTGACGAAGGAAGCTTTTCTGCTTCGAGCAATTCCTCGGAGGACAAAATGTATTCGCCATCAATATCGAGTCCTGGCACCGTCGCCGGACGAGAGCCTGTGGCGAGCATAATCTGTTTGGGCTGCAGCATAATATTTTCTCCTTCTGTTTCTGTCTCCACTGAAATGGTGCTTGCCGTTGGAGAAAATATGGAAGCCCCGAGTATGCGCCCGTGTCCGTAATATACATCCACCTGGTGCCTAGAGAGCAGATGCTGGACTCCTTTATGTAATTGTTGTACCGTCTGGTTCTTTTTTTCGCGTACCTTTCCGAACTGCAGGCTCACATTGTCTGCTTCTACGCCGTAGTCCAGACTTTCCTGCATCATTTTATATACTTCTGCGCTTTTTAAGTACGATTTACTTGGTATGCATCCACGGTGCAGGCAGGTGCCTCCGATGTCCCGGGCTTCTACTACCGCCGTCGATAATCCTCTTTTTGCTGCATGCACAGCGGCCACATATCCGCCGGTACCAGCTCCTAATATGACCAGGTCATATTCTTTAGCCATAAAAATTCCTCCTGCGGGCTTTCACCCAGGATTTTATTCATTTATCTCTACTTTATTTTAATGGATTTTTCCGTTTCATCATAGCACGAAAATAGATCTGGTGAAGAGAAGTTTTGGCATTTGGAGATTATTATAGCACATCCTTTTGATCAGCCGTAAAACAGACCCTGGTGCTAAAATAAAAAAAGCAGCGCTCAGGCTGCTTTACCGGTTCGTTAAAATGTGCCGCGAGTGGGGCAGAAACTGTTTCCTTGAACGCTTGATGGATTCAATGCGCTCTTCGGCCAGCCGATTGGCGGCCTGGAACGATGGGATTCCGTCGCGTCCCGCAATTTCAAACACTCGAACAATATTATCGTAAATACCGTCAACTTTCTTCATAGCTCTCTCGCGGTCGTACCCGTAGAGCTCGTCGGCGATGTTAATTACGCCGCCTGCATTGATAATGTAATCCGGGGCATAAACGATGCCACGATCCTCTAAACGGATGCCGTCCTCTTCCGTCTGCAGCTGATTGTTCGCTGCTCCTGCTACAACTTTTGCCTGAAGACGGGGGATGGTGCGTTCATTCAATCCGCCTCCCAGCGCACACGGGCTGAAAATATCGCATGGAACATCGTAAATTTCTTCCGGCGCCACTGCTGTTGCTCCGTAGGTGTGAACAGCACTCTCCACTGAAGCTTCCCGGATATCCGTTACAATTAATGAGGCTCCTTCTTCATGAAGAAATCTGCACATTTCAAATGATACGTGCCCCACGCCCTGAACTGCTATCGTTCGGCCGGCAAGGCTGTCGGTACCGAAGGCTTCCTTCGCCGCTGCCTTCATGCCCTGATACACACCTCGTGCGGTGACCGGTGAAGGATTCCCGCTCGAACCGGAAGCAGAAGAAAGGGAAATCCCGGTCACAAAGTTCGTCTCTTCGTGGATAATATCCATATCATGCTCTGTCGTACCGACATCCTCTGCCGTAATGTAGCGCCCGGCAAGACCTTCAATATAACGACCGAATGCACGAAACATCTCTTCATTCTTATCTGTGCGGGCATCTCCTGTAATCACAGCTTTTCCTCCACCAAGATTCAACCCGGCTGCTGCATTTTTGTACGTCATCCCTTTGGCGAGACGCAGCACGTCCTCAAACGCTGCTTCTTCATTCTCATACGTCCACATCCTTGTGCCACCTAAAGCCGGGCCGAGGGTCGTATCATGTATCGCAATAATTGCCTTTAATCCTGAATTCCGGTCCTGGCAGACAACTACCTGCTCATAATCGTGCAGCTCCATACGTTCAAACAATTCCATTTTTCGTTCTCCTTTTTTTGTAAATTCACATTTATATCTGCTCTGTGCGAAGCCGGTCGGCTACTACTGCGATAAATTCACTGTTTGAAGGCTTGTAGGGCAAGGCACCGTCCTGGCTCCAGCCGAACAGATCGGATATTGCCTGCGTATGGCCGCGGTCCCATGCAACAACGATGGCATGTCTTAACGCTCGTTCGACCCGGCTTGGCGTCGTCTGAAATTTCCGGGCAATTTCAGGATACAGCTGTTTGGTGACCGCGTTAATCATCTGCATATCATCCACCACAAGTTTCACTGCTTCCTGCATATATACATAGCCTTTAATATGGGAGGGAATACCAACATATTGAATAATATCTTTAATACGTTCTTCCACCGACCGACGGCCAGAAGATTTTTCCGGCATATCCTCAATCAGCACCTGGGAATTCAGGCTTTCTCTATGCACATCCCGGATATTTGCCATCAGTGCTTCCATATCAAATGGCTTTAAAACGTAATAGGCAGCCCCGAGCTCCACCGCTTTTTTTGTTACATCCTCCTGACCGAATGCAGTTAACATAATAACTTTCGTGTTAACAGTATGTTTATTTTTTAATGCCGTTAATACAGAAAGCCCGTCCCGATGCGGCATAATAATATCAAGGAGTAAGACCTCCGGCCGTTTTTGTTCCACTACCTCGAGCGCCTCTTCCCCGTTATGGGCCGTCCCTGCTATTTCCATGTCTTCCTGTTCTTCTATATGTTCAATTAATACTTCGACGAGTTCTTTGTTATCGTCGGCCACTACGACCCGTATCATTTCTTTCCGCTCCTTTTGCCGCAGGCTCTGCCACGTTCCATTTTCCTTTCGACATTATTTTACCATAGCGTGTCGCATAGAAAAAGACAACTTCAGCAGTTGTCTTTTTCAGGCGGACACATTCTATTCGGGCTACACATTGCTTTTAGCTTTTTCAGCCATTTCCAGCAGTTCAGTCGCATTTTCTCTTGTCAGTGCCGTCACTTCGACTCCCGAAATCATCCGGGCGATTTCATCGATTTTATAATCTGACGTTAACGGTGTAACGATCGTTTGGACTCTTTCTTCTTTTTCTTCTTTTTGAATATACAAATGGCTGTCTGCCATTGCAGCTACCTGTGGCAGATGGGTGATGCAAAGTACCTGGGAGCCTCTGGAAACCAGATGGATTTTTTCCGCAATCGCCTGGGCAACCCGGCCGCTTACACCCGTATCAACCTCGTCAAAAATCAGGGAAGTAACGTGCTGGAAGCCGGAAAGGATCGTTTTCAATGCCAGCATGATCCTGGAAATCTCCCCGCCGGAAGCTACTTTTGCGAGCGGCTTTAACGGCTCACCCGCATTGGCTGAAATAAGGAACTCAATCTTGTCTGCTCCCTTTTCATTAAATACCCACGTTTCCCCCTCCGGCGTCTGATAGGTTTTCCCCCGGCTGAGAGGTGAAATCTGCACTTCCATTGTAGCCTTCTCCATGTATAGTGCCTGAAGCTCCTGCTGCACACTGCCGGCAAGCGAATGACCCGCCTGGCGGCGAAGATCGGTTAATGTTTTTGCTTCGGCAATCAGCTCTTCTGCTGCCTGGGAAAGCGCCTGCTCATATTCGGCGATTCGCTCTTCTTTATTGGCGAGTGAATCGATTTCCTCTTCGATTTTGGAGGCATACACTAAAATTTCTTCAACGGAATCTCCGTATTTTCTTTTCAGCTTATTCAACTCATCGAGCCGGTTTTCCACTTCGTTTAACCTCTCAGGGTCAAACGCCATGGAATCAGCTTTGTCCCGAAGCGTAAACGTTGCCTCTTCCATCATGTAATAAGCCGAGCTGATTGATTCGGAAAGCTCTCCGAGATCTGTATCGATTTCTGCGGCTTCTTCCACGCTCGATACGGCCATACCTGCCCAGTCGAGGGCTTTCCCTTCACCGTACAGGTGATCATAGGCTCCCCGGATCGCCTCAAACAGTTTTTCGCTGTTGGCCAGAATGTGACGTTCTTTTTCCAGATCTTCATCTTCACCAGGCTGAAGGCCGGCGGCCTCAATTTCCTGAAGCTGGTATTGAATAAAATCCAGCCGGTTTGCTGTTTCCTGGTCACTTTCCTTCAGCTGCTTTAATTTGGCCTGCAGCTGTCCAAAACGGTAGTAGCGTTTTTGATAGTCTTCAAGCGCTTCTTCAAGCTCCGTTTTCCCGAACCGGTCAAGCATCTGCTGATGACGTTCAGCATGCATCAGATCCTGATGTTCATGCTGGCCATGGATATCTACGAGGCTGTGGCCTGTTTCCCTTAATACAGCAAGCGTCACCAATTTACCGTTGATGCGGCAGATGCTCTTGCCCTGATGCGTAATATCCCGGCGCAAAACGACCATATCATCTTCAATATCAATGCCTGCGGCCTCTAATTTTTCAACTGCGGGGTGGTTATCCTCCAGGCGGAACAGCCCTTCCATTTCTGCCCGTTTTTCTCCGTGGCGTACATATTCAGCCGATCCCCTTCCACCGATAAGCAGGCCGATCGCATCAATGATGATGGATTTTCCGGCACCCGTTTCACCGCTTAATACTGTTAATCCATTTTCAAATGAAACGGTTAACTCTTCGATAATGGCAAAATTCTTGATGGAAATTTCTTCAAGCATTTCTGTACCCCATTTCCAATTAGCGTTAAAGCATTTCTAAAAATCGGTTTACAATCTCCGGCGAATTTTCCTTCTGCTTGCATATAATGAGAATCGTATCATCCCCGCAAATGGTTCCCATAATATTTTCCCAGTCCAGATTATCAATGAGTGCACCTACAGCATTGGCGTTGCCCGGCAGTGTTTTCATGACAATTAAATTCTCCGAATGGTCAATGCCGACAAAGCTGTCCACGAGCGCCCGTTTTAATTTCTGCATAGGGTTGAAGCGCTGATCGGCAGGCAGGCTGTACTTGTATCTGCCATCAATCATCGGCACCTTCACAAGGTGAAGCTCTTTAATATCCCGTGACACCGTCGCCTGGGTTACGTTGTAGCCGTCCCCCCGGAGTCTCGCTACTAAATCATCCTGCGTTTCTATGTCTGTATTTGAAATCAATTCCCTGATTTTTATATGTCTTTGTCCCTTATTCATCCCGAAACCTCCCGTGCAAAACTACTTTCATCATAACTATTTCATTATAATTATACAAGTTTATGAGTAAATAGCATGCCATGATTTAAAAATTCTTTCAAAACCATGAGTTAAACAAAAAAAACGCCGAAGGGTATCGGCGTTTACGAAGGTTCCAGTTTTTTCTTGAATGATTCATGTGCATCACGGACTACAGCTTCTATTTGCTCTTCACTAAGAGGAGACGGCTTATCGCTTAATACCGAACCATACAGCAGGTATTCAATATTGCCGTCTCCCCCGGTAATCGGTGAAAAATCGAGCGCTTCCGGCACTAAGTTATAGCTTTCGGCTGACTGAATTGTTTTTTTCAGTACCTCCCTGTGCACCGCGGGGTCCCTGACAATGCCTTTTCTGCCAACCTTTTCCCGTCCCGCTTCAAACTGCGGCTTGATGAGTACGCAAAAGCCGGCACCTGCGGCCAGCACCTGCGGCATCACCGGGAAAAGCTTTTCCAGAGAGATAAAGGATACGTCAGCGATCAGCAGCCCGGGAAGCCCGCGCGTCAGCTGACTTTTATCCAGGTACCTGAAATTCACTCTTTCCATCACCTCTACCCGGGGGTCCTGGCGAAGCTTCCAGGCGAGCTGATTGTAGCCGACATCCAACGCATATACCATAGAAGCCCCGTTTTGCAGCGCGCAGTCGGTGAAGCCCCCGGTAGAAGCTCCGACATCGAGCACCACAGCGTCCTGCAGCTCCAGCTGAAAAGACTCAATAGCTTTTTCCAGCTTTAATCCGCCCCGGCTGACGTAGGGCATCTGCTTTCCCTTCAGGCGTAAAGCTGCCTCATCACTTATTTTTGCGCCGGGCTTGTCCACCACTTCATCATCTGCCAGTACAAGACCTGCCATAATTGCCCGTTTAGCTTTTTCCCGGGAATCAAATAGTCCCTTCTGCACTACCAGCGTATCAATGCGTTCTTTATTCATCCGCGGATATTTGTTCTTTCTTTACTGGTCATCGCCGCCACTTTTTCCGCTACTTTCTCTGGCGTGAGGCCCAGTTCTTCATAAAGCTCCGGCACACTGCCATGCTCTACATAGTAGTCGGCAATGCCCATCCGGCGGATTGGAAGCGAGTCATGCTCATGGTCGGCCATATATTCAAGCACGGCACTTCCGAAGCTGCCCTTCAGTGCTGCTTCTTCGACTGTCAGCACCGGCTTACCTTCTTCAGCTAATTCTTCGAGCATTTCATCATCAAGCGGCTTGGCTGAACGGGCATTAACGATACGGACATCTGTGCCCTGACTGCTTAACAAAGCAGCTGCCTCCTCTACGATTGGAAGCATTGTTCCAAACGAGAGGATCGTACAGTCCGTCCCTTCACGGACGATTTCCCATTTGCCATAAGGAATCATTTGAAACTCTTCATCCATCTCCACTCCGAGGCCGTTACCACGCGGATAGCGGACAGCTGTCGGGCCATCGTCATTATGGAAAGCCGAGTACAGCATATGCTGCAGTTCATTTTCATCCTTCGGCATCAATATTTTCATATTCGGTAAATGCCGCAGGTATGCAATATCAAACACGCCCTGGTGCGTCTCTCCATCAGCGCCGACCAGTCCTGCACGGTCAATGCCAAAGAGCACATTCAGATTCTGGCGGCAGACGTCATGAACAAGCTGGTCGTAGCCCCGCTGCAAAAACGTGGAGTACACGCCGAACACCGGCTTCATTCCCTGCGTGGCAAGCGCTCCAGACATCGTCGTAGCGTGCTGTTCGGCGATGCCTACGTCAAACATGCGATCCGGGAATTTGTCCGCAAACGTGTCGAGCTTCGTACCGCCGGCCATAGCCGCTGTTATGGCCACCAGACGCGAATCCTGTTCTGCTATTTTTTGCAGGGTATTGCTGAATACGGCACTGTAGGCAGGCGCGGCTGCCGGTTTTTTAATTACTTCACCGGATTCAATCTTATATGGCCCAAGACCGTGCCACGTTCCTTTGGCATCCTCCTCCGCCGGTGTGTAGCCTTTGCCTTTTTTGGAGAGTACATGCACAATCACCGGTCCGTTAGTGTCTCTGGCATATTTAATGTTAGCGTGCAGGTCATCGAGATCGTGACCATCCACTGGACCGAGATACGTAAATCCAAGCTCTTCAAAAAACATGCCGGACAGAACCATCTGCTTCATGCTGTCTTTCATCCGGTCGGCATAGGAAGCAAGCTTCGACCCGAACGCAGGAATTCTGCGCAGCATATGGTCGACGTCTTCTTTCGTTCTGCGGTAAGTACCGGCTGTCCGAATACGGCCGAGCATACTGTGGAGTGCCCCTACGTTCGGAGAAATCGACATCTCATTGTCGTTCAGAATAATAGTAACGTCCGTCTGTTCATGCCCGATATGGTTAAGTGCTTCGAGAGCCATACCGCCAGTAAGGGCTCCATCACCAATAATAGCTGCTACTTTGGCATCTTCACCCTTCAGCTGATTCGCAAGCGCCATTCCCTCTGCCGCAGACAGCGACGTCGAGCTGTGGCCGGTCTCCCATACGTCATGTTCACTTTCTGAGCGTTTAGGGAAGCCGCAAAGTCCCTGGTACTGGCGCAGCGAATCAAAGCGATCCGCGCGTCCAGTTAAAATTTTGTGCACGTAGGACTGGTGCCCGACGTCCCAGATGAGTTTGTCTTTTGGCGTGTTGTACAGCTGATGCAGGGTGAGCGTTAATTCCACTACTCCGAGATTGGGACCGAGATGGCCGCCGGTAACGGATAATTTTTCAATCAGAAAAGCCCGTATGTCTTCCCCGAGTGCTTTTAGCTCTTTATCATTGTATTCCTTCATGAATCCAGGGTCTTGGATCGTTTCCAGGTTCATTTAAATCCCCCTACCTGCTATGTTTTTCTGTTGATGATTTCCATCTTCTTTTCTTTGGAATCAGCTTAATTTTTAACTTATTTTCAATAAAATACAAGACTCTTCCGACCTGAAAAACAATATTATTCGCATACGTAATCGCTAGTGTTTTCCCAAGTGCTTTCCCGCTGACTGTGAGCGCTGCCACGACAGCGGTGAATATAGTACTTAGAACCAGCTGGCCGTTGGAGCTGTTATTTGTGCCAATGGTCATACCAAGCTGCACAACAACTGCCGAGCTGGCCGTCCCGCTTACAACCCCGCTGATATCGCCGATCACGTCGGCACAAAAGTTCGCAACCCGGTCGGCGTTCCGCTGAATAAAAACACTGTGGGAGGCCCCGGGAACTTTTTTAGCGGCCATTGCATTGAACGGTCTCGGCTTTGCCGCGGTGGCAGCTACGCCGATCACATCAAAGATGACACCGGTAAATACGATGATAAGCACGACTACCATGCCAATCGCCCAGCCAACCCCCGAAAGCACTGCTGTCGAGACTACTGAGAAGATTGCTGCAAGTATCAGGGTAACAAACCCAATTAACGTACTCCACCGGAGTGATTTTTTCCATAAACTATTCATCTTCACTTATCACCAAATTCTTTGTTTTTATCATAACGTACATCTCATTCTTTTAATATCATTTTGTGCTCTGGCCTGATTGTTTATACCCTAAATAACATACATTTAAGCTTTTCTCTGCTTTCCCCTCAAACACTCACGTAAAAGAAAAAAGCGCCTGTCAGCGCTTCTTCAACTACTTATGTATAAAGTTGAATGGTCGCCCGGAGCGTAAACCTTGTGGCTTAGGTCCAGTAGGATTTCCCACCAGGCAGCCAATTCGTCGCCGAATCGGTGGTTTCCCTTTAATGCCTGGTGAACGCCGTCACCGGCAGTTCGACTGAATTACCACTCAGACCACACTGCAATCCACTCCGGACGTGCGTCAAACAGCCTAGGGGTTTTCCCCGGCAGTTCCGTGCCACTTTCTTATCCTCTTTTGCAGAACAAGTTTCAGTTGTTGGGTCCCATACCAGTTGGCCGACCGGTATGATACCAATTGAACAACCTCCCCACTGTTCCACTCAAGGCAGGCTACGCTGTCGAAAGGCCTTCCCTTGGCCCTTGCAACAGGTCTTACCGCGGCATGCGTCCGGGACGGTATCCGTCTTCCAGGATGACCCGGATGCATAACCGCAGCCTCCACGGCGAAAGGGTTCGCGCCCACATGCCATTGTGGATCGCCCTTACGCCTTAACTCCCAGCACCGACCCAGGGCTGGGCGCCGCAAGCCGACGCCAGGAACTTCATCGATGTGCCCTTCAGCGGATTTTTAGGCCCGCCTTCGAAAATGGAGAACCGACTAGGATACTGCACCATTCAACTTTTCAAAGTTATTTTAGCATGGTTTTTCTGTCCTGAAAACTAATTCGTTCTGCTTTAGTGATTACGCTGACCAACATATTGGAGAAATGCTGTTAAAAGGGACGTGTCTACCGTCATGCGCCCGAGCAGCTTTTCCGCCTGTTCAATATGATGGGCAAGTTTCTCTTTTGCCCCTTCAAGCGTCAGCAGCTTTGGATACGTGCTTTTTTCTTTCGTTTCATCGCTTCCAGAGGACTTTCCCATTTCCTCGAGAGAGCCCTCTACATCCAGAATGTCATCCTTAATTTGAAAAACGAGACCGAGTTCCCGGCCAAATGCACGCAAGTTTTCCACATCTTCGTCTGCAGCTTCTGCTATAAGCGATCCGGAAACTGCTGCGTAGGTCAGCAGATCTCCCGTTTTATGATGATGAATGTATTCGAGCTCCTCCAGGGTGAGAGACTGCCTTTCCCCTTCGAGGTCGGCCATCTGACCGCCAACCATGCCTTCGCTTCCGGAGGCCTCAGCCAGCTCCTGTACCAGCTGCAGTCTGGCAGCGGCAGAAGCCGGCCGGCCGGCTTCCACAATCCAGGAAAAGGCTGTCGTCTGCAGAGCATCACCCGCTAAAATGGCCGCGGCTTCCCCGAATTTTTTATGATTCGTCGGCTGTCCCCGGCGCCAGTCATCATCGTCCATCGACGGCAGATCATCATGGACGAGCGAATACGTATGAATCAGCTCTACGGCAGACGCGGCCGGAAGATCCTCTTCTTCCACCGGGCGGTAGCATTGCAGCACAGCCAGTGAAAGCAGCGGACGCACACGTTTCCCTCCTGCTTCGAGAGAATAAAGCATCGCTTCTTTCAGCGTCTCCGGCGTTTTTAATGCACGTACCCGGTCAGTCAGAGCCCGGTCGACAGACGGCCGGTATGTATCGAAAAAATGCTGGAGATCTGCACTCATTCGCCCGGTTCCTCGTTTTCAAGCGGTGTTACCTCTCCGTTCTCATCCACAATTTCGTCCATCTGCTTTTCAACCTTCTGCAGCTTTTCATGACACGTGTTGGAAAGCGTCATGCCCTCCTGATACATCGTGATCGCTTTTTCCAGAGGCACTTCGCCTTCCTCGAGCCGTTCTACGATCTGCTCGAGCTTTTCCATCGCCTGTTCAAAAGTTTGTTCTTGTTCTGCCAAGATTACCGCTCCTTTTCCGGACGGGAAAGTGCCTCAAAGCCATCTTCCCCTTTTTCTTTAACTTCACATTGCAGATACCCATCCGTCATATACATCCGCAGGCTGCTTCCTTCTTCTGCCTGGGCAATCGAAGACAGCACCTTATCATTTTCGTCGTAAGCAACATTGTAGCCGCGCTGTAAAATAGCCAGCGGATTCAGCAGCTCAAGCGCCTGCAGTGATTTTGCAAAAGTGGCTTTTTTCCGCTCCACCTGCTGATTCATCGCTTTTTGCAGCCGGGCCCGCTTTTCGTGCATCCGCTCGCGTTCAAGTTCGATTAAGCGCTCGGGGTGCTGGCGCATAAGCCGCTTTTCTGTTTCTTCAAGCTTCTGCCTGCTTGTTTTTATCGTCTGCAGCGCCTGCTTTTCAAGCCTTTCCATCATCCGGTCAAGATCCTGTTCTTTTTGCTCAAACAGGCGGGCCGGGTATTTAAATGCATACGAGCGACGGAGCTTGGCAAGCCGGGTGCGCTGCTCCTGTATTTTATAATTCATCTGCCGGTGCAGGCGATTCTGCAGTTGCCGGACTTTTTCCTCGAGTTCACTGATCATCGGGACAGCTATCTCAGCAGCCGCTGTTGGCGTCGCTGCCCGCACATCCGCAGTAAAGTCGGCAATCGTAACATCTGTTTCGTGTCCCACAGCGGAAATCACCGGCACGCTTACGTTCCGGATGGCTCGTGCCACCACTTCTTCATTAAACGCCCACAGGTCTTCGATAGAGCCGCCTCCGCGTCCAACGATGACTACATCTGCGCTGGTCATTTTTTCGACTCTCTCAAGAGCCCGGGTGATCGATCCCGGCGCCTGTTCCCCCTGCACCAGCACAGGGAACAATGTGATTTTCACCGGGGGAAAACGTCGCTTCAGGGTGGATACAATATCCCGTATGGCTGCACCGGTCGGCGACGTGATTACGACAATATGCCTTGGGATGGGTGGGAGAGAACGCTTATGCTCCGGTGCAAACAGCCCTTCGGCCTCCAGCTGTTTTTTCAGCTGTTCAAAGCGCACGTACAGCTGTCCGATCCCATCCGGCTCCATCGCGTTCACATACATCTGGTACTGCCCGAAAGGCTCATACACAGAGACGCTGCCTGTTACGAGAACCTTCATGCCGTTTTCCGGAATAAAAGAAAGATTTTTGTTTTTTCCGGCAAACATAACCGCCGATATTCTCGCCTGCTCGTCCTTCAGGGTGAAATACATGTGACCCCTGCTGTGCTTTTTAAAGTTTGAGATTTCTCCGCGGAGCCATACTTTCTGCAGCCCTGGGTTCTGTTCGATAGAACGCTTGATCGCACCCGTCAGCTGGGAAACGGAGAGCCATTTATCTGCAGGTGACTGCATGGCCTTATGCCTCCTGCCGGTGAAAACGTTTAGCAGATTGCAGTGTGTTGTAGAGGAGCATCGTAATCGTCATCGGACCGACGCCTCCCGGTACCGGCGTGAGGTATGAGGCTTTCTCGCTCACTTCTTTAAAATCAACGTCTCCGCAAAGCTTACCGTCCTCCTTACGGTTCATCCCGACGTCTATCACGACAGCTCCCGGTTTAACATCTTTTCCTTTAACGAACTCCTGCCGGCCGATGGCCGCAATCAAAATATCTGCCGACTGCATGTAGGACTCCAGGTCTTTCGTGCGTGAATGGCAGTGGGTAACCGTAGCATTTTTATTTAAAAGCAGCTGACCCATCGGTTTACCGACGATATTGCTTCGTCCGAGAACGACAGCGTGTTTGCCTTCAATTGAAACCCCGGTGTATTCAAGCATTTTAATAATGCCGTATGGAGTACAGGGAAGAAACGCCTCCTGGCCGGTCATCATCCGGCCGATGTTAATGGGATGAAACCCATCTACATCTTTATCAGGCGAAATGGTTTCAATTACTTTTTTATCCGAAATGTGATCCGGCAGCGGCAGCTGCACCAAAATTCCGTGGATATCTTCATTGTCGTTATAATCCTTTACAACCTGCAAAAGTTCTTCTTCAGTAACCGATTCCGGCAGTTCTTTTAATTCTGAATGGATACCGACTTCTTTAGACGCCTTCTGCTTTCCTTTGACGTACGACCTCGAAGCCGGATTATCTCCTACTAAAACCACGGCAAGCCCCGGTATTTGCTCTCCGTTATTCCAGGAGGCGACCTCCTGCTTGATTTCCTCACGCAATGAAGCTGCTACTTCTTTGCCGCTGATCAGTTGGGCACTCATTCGCTCTCTCTCCCTTCACGCTCACAATCGCTTAAAATATTCGACAACACGCCGTTGACAAATTTCCCTGCCTCTACACCACCGAATGCTTTGGCCAGTTCAATGGCTTCATTGACGCTGACATGCAGTGGAATATCAGGTACATATAACATCTCATGAACGCACTCTCTTAAAATAGCCCGGTCCACGTTCCCAACCCGTTCAAGAGTCCAGTGTTCAAGCTGATCTACGAGCCGTTCATCAATTTCTACTAGGTGTTCCCATACGCCATGCACCGCAGAAATCAGAAATTCATCTGCTTCTTCATCCTCGAGCATGGAATTTTTTATTGCCTGGTCTGCATCAACATCTGTAATATCCATCTGGTACAGTGCCTGTACGGACCGAAGCCTGGCTAAACGTCGATTCATTTCGTGTTCTCCTTTTCTCCTATGTACCCGGAGCCGTATTCGTAAATGAAAGAAGGACGGCTGCCCCGAAAAACGGTTGCGGGAGAGCCCCCCTGTTCATTTTTCCTGTTCCTGTAACGGCTGCTCTTCTTCAGGGAACTGCAGGCCGATAATGTGTACGTTCACCGCATCGATGTGAATATCTGTCATGCCCCGTACGGTCTGCTGAATGTTTTCCTGTACCTGCTTAGCCGTAACGGGCACAGAGCTTCCGTAATGAATCAGCATGCTGATCGTTACCACCGCCCCGCTTTCAGTCAAGTCTATCTTCACACCTTTGCCGTATGATTTCCGGCCGAGACGCTCTGCTACATCATCTGCGATGCTGCCCTGCAGGTCGTATACCCCTTCGACTTCGAGCGCGGCAATGCTTGCCACTACTTCAATCACGTCCCGGGCGATCTCAATATTTCCCAGGCTTTCTTTTTCTTCGCCTATCGTAAGCAGCGTGTATTCGCTCACAGCGCTCCCCGCTTTCTATGCAGCATGATTTTATTCGTCCTGCTCCGCCTCTGCTTCTGCTCTTTCTTTTTCTTCCGCTTCTTTCTGCTTTTGTACATATTCGTATTTATATTGGCGGAATACGGGATACTCAGAAAGATTATCAGGAATTTTTCCTTTTTCAAGCAGAATCAATTTGACAATATCCTTATTCCGGGCCATATGATACTTTTCTCCGTACTCATTTTCTTCAGCAAACTGTTTAATGCTTTGGTAATCTTCTTCCTGAATCGATACCGTATATTCATGGCCGGGTTCTCCGTACTGGTGCTCAAACCCTATTTCAAATTCCACGATCTGTATTTGGTCGCTTTTCATATTGCGGGTCTGTTCAAGTACCGCTTTTGCGCCTTCCGTTAAATCATTCCATTCCATATAATAGCCTCTCTTTCCGTATTACCGCTCAAAATTCCATTCCATTATATCACGGTGATTCTGCAATTTCACCGGTCCGGAGCCACCTGCGTCTATTTGTTCAAGAAAAAACGGCCTCCCCAATGGCAGGCCGTTAGTTTTTAGGCACGGGAGGCGTATGAGCCGGTCCTTGTATCGACCACGATCCGCTCGCCTTCTTCAATGAAAATAGGGACCTGCAGACGATAGCCGGTTTCTACCACTGCCGGCTTGGATCCTCCGGACTGAGTGTTACCTTTAATACTTGGGTCTGTTTCTTTGACTTCAAGCTCTACCGTGTTAGGCACTTCAACACCAAGTGTTTCAGTCCCATAACTGGTGATGGACACTTCCATGTTTTCTTTCAGAAAGTTTAATTCATACTTCAGCTGATCGCTCGTCAATTCCATTTGGTCAAACGTCTCCATATCCATAAATGTATGCACATCACCGCTCGCATACAAATACTGCATTTTCCGGCGTTCGATATGGGCATTATTCACTTTTTCACCCGCGCGGAAAGTTTTTTCCTGAATGTTACCCGTACGCAGACTGCGGAGTTTGGAGCGGACAAATGCTGCCCCTTTTCCAGGCTTTACGTGCTGGAATTCGACCACTGTCCAGATATCGCCGTCTGTTTCGATGGTGAGTCCTGTTTTAAAATCATTAACTGAAACCATAAACGTTCCTCCACTCTTCAATTGATCGATTATTACTATATCACAGCTGTGCGTTTTTTTATACGCACTCCCGGTTAATTGCCGACAATCGTCAGCTCTTTTGCGGAGTAGCTGAGCTTCCGGATGCCTGTTTCGGTAATAAGAACGTCGTCTTCTATTCGAACGCCGCCAAGCTCCGGTACATAAATCCCCGGTTCAATGGTAATCACCATGCCCGGCTCGAGCTGCACATCGCTTTTCGGGGAAACGCCCGGCTGTTCATGCACTTCCATACCGAGTCCATGCCCGAGACTGTGGCCAAAGCGCTCGCCGAAACCTTCTTTATTAATATGCTCCCGCGCGATCGCATCTGCTTCTTTTCCGGTCATTCCCGGCCCAATCTGCTCCACGGCCTTCACCTGGGCTTCATATACGGTTTGATATATTTTTTTCAGGTCGTCATTGGGTTCACCGACAGCGAGGGTTCTTGTAATGTCCGAGCAGTATCCGTCCACATAAGCCCCAAAATCAAGCGTCACCAGCTCCCCATCCTCTATCACTTTATCGGAAGCGATACCGTGAGGAAGAGCGCCTCTCCAGCCTGAAGCAACGATAATATCAAATGAAGATCCCGCTGCCCCGTTTTTTCTCATGTAAAATTCCAGCTCGTTACTTACATCAAGCTCGGTCATGTTCGGGGCAATGATCGATTTAATGTGTTCAAACGCATCCTCAGCAATATTGACCGCTGTCTGCAGCTTTTCCACTTCTTCTTTAGATTTGTACGCCCGCTGCTTTTCCACGATTCCCGATACCGGAGAAAGGGATCCGCTTAATTTTTCTCTCATATCTTCAAACTGTGCATAGGTTACATGCTGCTTTTCAAATCCGATGGAGGTCACTTCTTCACTCTGGGCGATCTCTTCGACCATATCCCATGCCAAGCCTTTCTGCTCCACCACCTCGAAATCAAGGGCTTCATCGTTAGCCTGCTCCACATAACGAAAATCCGTAATCAGCCGGGCCGATTTTTTTGTGATAACCAGCGTACCGGCCGAACCGGTAAAACCACTCACATAACGGCGATTATAAGGGCTTTGTATCACTAGAGCGTCGAGCTTTTTATGTTCAAGGTCTTCCCGAATACGTGCTGTGATTTCGTGCATTACCGACACCTCTTTTTCGATTAACTTTGCTTCCCTGTTTATCGTAACACAACGCCCGGAAGGGAAACAGGCATTAGGAGGGTGGAGAGCTTCATTTATATATCACGTGTATTTTCGTTAGAATATGGGAATATTAATATTACTGTGAGAGAATGTTTAAAAGTAGCGCATTTCAAATCTTTATTGTAAAATTTAAGTACTATTTCTATTAACACTCTATCCCCCCTACCTCCTTATGCCTCTGCAGAAAGTTTCACCGCCTCACCCAGCGGGTATGGAAGTAAATCTTCTCAAGGAAGCTGTTTGATTTAGCAAGAAGGATATCAGGGTATCTCTGATTTTTACTATTTAATGTACTATACTATTTGATTAATTTTCGATATAACTGTCCCTGCCCGCTGATAACGCATGAAAATTTTAACGAAACGAGAGGTGTGTTCCATGCAGCAAGCGCTGAAAAATCCCATTGCCACTGTTGTGCTGGGACTTGCCATTTTAGGGGTGGGTTACCGGCTCGTAACAGACCCGCTTGGTCTGCTTCTCTATCTTGTTATTGGTGCAGCTATCGCTGTTGGATTATATTTCCTTTTCACAAAAGTTATCATGAAGCGCGCGATGATGAACCAATACCAAGCCGGCTCTAATGCTGCTTCGGGACGGCCTGGGGCAGCGAAAGGAAATCAGGCGAAAAATTTCAAACAGGCCCAGAAGCAGCAGAAGAAAAAATCCGCTAAAAACTCCAGTAAACGACGAAACGATGCAAACCTGAAAGTAATTCAGGGAAACAAAAACCGAAAAAAAGATCGGGCGTAAAATAAACGCCTGATCTTTTTTATTCATACGAACGCTGAATGTCACGCAGCGCCTGCACACGTTCATCATCCTCTTCAAAATACTGAAGAACATCTCCAATACGGTCAATCGCATCCCAGCTGAGATGATGTTCAATTCCTTCCACATCGGCATATATTTTGTCCTCTTCCACACCGATAATATGTAAAAACTTCTCAAGCAGCTCATGCCTGTAAACCAGACGCTTCCCTATTTTATTTCCTTTTGAAGTCAGCACAAGTCCCCGATACCGTTCATAAATCAGATATTCCATCTTATCGAGTTTTTGGACCATTTTTGTTACCGAGGAAGGATGCACTTCGAGCGTCTCTGCAATGTCCGAGACCCGCGCATAACCTTTTGATTCAATCAGTTGATAGATCCGCTCTAAATAATCTTCCATACTAGGAGTCGGCATCGAGACCCTCCAATAAATATGATAAAAACCGTCACACAAAAAAATTGGCTTTCTTCATTTTAACGAAACTATTTCTAAAAAACAAACCTTCTTTTTCTTATTATTAACCCATATTTCAAAATTGCCCCTAAGAAACTTTTTTGTTTTCTGAATAATTCTTTCCCTTTTGAAGGGCTTTTCTTTTTTTCGCATCTGCAATCTTGTACAATATAAAGTATTGAAGGAGGCAGCATTCATGAGCTATGTGATGTATAACGAATCCATCATCCCAAAAGAGGAAGCCGCTATTTCATTTGACGACCGCGGCTATTATTTCGGCGACGGTATTTATGAAGTAATCCGGGTATATAACGGGAAATTATTCCTCCAGGAAGGTCATCTTGAGCGTTTTCAGGACAGTGCCTCTAAACTTGACCTGGCAGTTCCCTATTCCCCCGATACTATGAAATCGCTTCTCCGCCGGTTGATTGATAAAAACGGGCTTACCACGGGCTATATTTACTTTCAGCTGACCAGAGGAATCCAGGCCCGGGATCATTTGTATGAACGCGGCAATGCCCCTGTACTAACCGGTTTTACAAAAGCGGCCGAGGTGCCGTTTGCTAAGCAGTCCGACGGTATTGATGTGTACGCCACTGAAGACATCCGCTGGCTTCGCTGTGACATAAAGACCATTAACCTGCTCGGAAACGTCCTTGCCAAACGAGCCGCAGAGGACCACCACTGCGCAGAGGCCCTCCAGCACCGCGGAGACGTTATTACGGAAGGCTCTTCCACTAACGCCTTTATTGTTAAAGATGAAACGATTATCACCCATCCGCAGAGCAATTATATTCTCGAAGGTATCACTAAACGCTATGTGCTTCAGCTTGCAAAGCAGCTGAATATTCCCGTTGAACAACGTCCGTTTACTATCGGGGAGGCCCAGGAGGCTGACGAAATGTTTATGACGAGCACTTCGATTGAAATTGTGCCTGTGCGATCCATTCAGGGCTCATTTGAAGCCGGATACGGAGACTCTCCCGTAACGAGAGAGCTGCTTGGAGAATTCCGCCGGGAGGTAGAACTATTCGAAGCAGGGGATACCCAGCCGCTTGTCACCTATAACTGAGCATCTATATGCGTAATCAACAAAAGACCGCTCCGGAGCGGTCTTTTGTATTTTTATTCCGTGATTTATGCACTGTATCAGCGCCTGAAATTCCATTCCTCTGACTGGTAGCGCTCTGCGGCCAGCTGCTGCACCTCTTGTTCCTGGACGGTGGTCAGCTCATATTCTTCAAGCCCGGCATTCAGACCGTCGGCAAATCCTTCCTTAAATGCTTCGCGCAGATCGCCAAGGGTAAATGGCGTATCCGTCAGCTCATTAATTGCTACAGCTTTATTTTTAAAGGTTTTCTGCATTCTTTCCCGCACGCGCTCGCTCGGATATTTAAACAAATCGAACAATTTATCCTCATCAAGATCCAAAATAATCGAACCGTGCTGAAGGATAACGCCGCGCTGTCTCGTCTGGGCACTCCCCGCAATTTTCCGGTCCTCCACCACCAGCTCATACCACGATGAGGCATCAAAACAATTAGCCGAACGGGGATTTTTCAAAGAATCCTCTTCTTCCTTCGTTTTCGGCACGGAAAAATAAGCATCCAGGCCGAGCTTTAAAAATCCCTGCAGAATCCCTTCCGACAGTACGCGGTAGGCTTCTGTCACCGTTTCCGGCATTTCGGGATGATCTTCTGAAACGATGATGCTGTAGGTCAGCTCCTGATCATGCAAAACCGCCCGACCTCCCGTCGGCCGGCGCACAAAACCTACGCCGTGCTTTTCCACTGCATCCATATCAATATCTTTCTTCGCCTTTTGGAAGTAACCGACCGAAAGCGTAGGCGGATTCCAACCGTAAAATCTGATTACCGGCGGAATCTGTCCTTCGCTGTGCCATTGCAGCAATTTTTCATCGAGCGCCATGTTATAGGCTGGTGACTGATTGCCTGAATCTATAAAAAGCCAAGTATCTTTTGCCATTAATGTTCATCTCTCTTTCTCGATTTTTCCATTTCCATTGTAGCAGAGATCACTGCTTTCTATATATAAAAATGACAGCCCGTTAATTAGAAATCTAGCAAAGTACCAGGGTTATGCGTTATAATTAATCTGCAATCGACCCGGAAAGAGGTGAAATAATATATATGATATTTGAATGGTTATGGATAGTGCTTATTGCGGTATTAGTTTTTCTTATTGTACGACGGTTTGTCGGCCCGAAAGACTTAACTGCATTACCACAGGAAGATTTTATTAAAGGCTATCGCAAAGCCCAGCTTATCGATGTGCGTGAGCCGAAAGAATATGACGGCGGCCACATCCTCGGGGCCCGGAACATTCCTGTTTCCCAGATGAAGCAGCGGATGGTGGAGATCCGGGAAGACCAGCCTGTTTATTTATACTGCCAATCCGGCATGCGTTCAAAGCAAGCTGCAAAATTGATCAAAAAGCATAAGGGAAACCGGGATATCTATCACCTGAAAGGCGGATTCAAGCGTTGGACAGGTAAGATCAGCAAAAAGAAAAAAAGCGCATAATTAAAAGGAAGAGCTGGCATGCTCTTCCTTTTTTTATATCTTTGAAGTCCGCAAACCTCATCGATTTATTTATTTCATGGACTTGAGCGACGTTTCAGTATTATATGTCAGCACTGGCTTACGTGCTGCCAGCGTCTCGTCCAGCCTTCCGACTACGGTAGTGTGAGGCGCCTCCTGCACCATTTCCGGGTCTTCCTCTGCTTCTCTGGCAATCCCGATCATGGCGTCTGCGAACGCATCAAGCGTTTCTTTCGCTTCGGTTTCCGTCGGCTCGATCATCATGCACTCTTCGACGTTGATCGGAAAATAAATGGTCGGCGGATGGTAACCATAATCAAGCAGGCGTTTAGCCATATCGAGCGTACGTACGCCGAGCTTCTTCTGGCGGCGGCCCGAAATCACAAATTCGTGCTTGCAGTGACGGCCGTATGGGAGGTCAAAATACGGCTCAAGCCGTCTCATTAGATAATTGGCGTTTAATACAGCATACTCTGATACTCTTTTGAGTCCCTCTGCTCCCATCGTACGGATATACGTGTAGGCACGTACGTTAATGCCAAAGTTACCGTAATACGGCTTGACGCGGCCGATGGAATGCGGACGGTCTTTATCCCAGTAGTACTTATCATTTTCTTTTGCAAGCACCGGCCCCGGCAGATAAGGGATCAGCTCTTTTTTTACGCCAACCGGCCCGCTGCCGGGCCCACCGCCTCCGTGAGGGCCCGTGAATGTTTTATGCAGGTTCAGGTGAACGACATCAAATCCCATGTCCCCGGGTCTTGTGATGCCCATAATAGCATTGGAGTTCGCCCCGTCATAATAGAGCCGGCCGCCAGCCTGATGGACCGTATCGGCCATTTCCATAATATCTTCCTCAAATAAACCGAGTGTATTCGGGTTCGTGAGCATGAGGGCAGCCGTTTTTTCGCTCGTTACTTCTTTTAAATGCTCAAGGTCCACCAGGCCGCGTGCATCGGTCCGGACCGTTACATGATCGAATCCTGCCACCGTTGCTGAAGCAGGGTTCGTTCCGTGCGCAGAGTCGGGCACGATTACTTCCGTGCGTCCCGTTTCTCCGTTCGCTTCGTGAAGCGCCCGGATCAGCATCAAACCGGTCCACTCTCCCTGGGCACCGGCCGCCGGCTGCAGCGTCACTTCATCCATACCGGTTATTTCAGCAAGCGCCTGCTGCAGGTCGTACATCATTTCGAGATTCCCCTGCACCTGTGCTTCCGGCTGGTACGGATGCGTCGCGGCAAAACCGGCCATGCGGGCCGTTTCTTCATTGATTTTCGGATTGTATTTCATCGTGCAGGACCCGAGCGGGTAAAAGCCCGAATCCACTCCGTAATTTCGATTCGAAAGCGCCGTATAATGTCTCATCAACTGCAGTTCAGATACTTCCGGCAGTGCCGGCTCTTCTTCCCGGATATTAGCCCCGGGCAAAATATCGCTCAGGCTTTGTTCAGGTATATTTGTCTCAGGAAGGGAATACGCTACCCTCCCTGGTTTGCTTTGTTCGAAAATTAACGGCTGGTTAGGCTGTTTCATGTACAAGCACCTCCAAATGTTTGGCAAAGGTTTCCATCTGCTCTCTTGTGCGAAGTTCAGTCACACATACGAGCATCTGGCCTTTTTTATCCGCCGACACTTCACCTAAATCATACCCGCCGATGATCCCCTGCCTGAATAGCTGTTCATTCACTTCTGCCACTGGACGGCCGAGGTCAACCACAAATTCATTAAACGATGGTGCCTCATGGACAAGCTCAATGCCTTTTTGTTTGAGCAGCTGTTTAAAGAAATGAGCACTTTTAACATTTCTTTCTGCCGTTTCCTTCAGCCCTTTTTTACCGAGAGCCGTCATTGCGACAGAAGCAGCCAGCGCGTTCAGAGCCTGGTTTGAACAAATGTTGGATGTCGCTTTATCCCGGCGGATATGCTGCTCTCTTGCCTGCAGCGTCAGTACATAACCCCGGCTTCCGTCTTCATCCTCCGTCTGTCCGACAAGACGCCCGGGGACCTTCCGAATATGCTTTTTAGTGGTGGCAAAAAATCCGCAGTGCGGTCCGCCAAACTGCATTGGAATACCAAGCGGCTGAGCGTCTCCTGCCACAATATCCGCTCCGAAACTTCCCGGCGGCGTCAGGACGCCGAGCGCAAGGGGATTTGCCGACACAATCATCAGCGAGTTTTCTTTATCGGCTGCCTGCCTTACAGCAGCTAAATCTTCAATAGTACCGTAAAAGTTTGGGTACTGCACAATCACTCCTGCGGTATCAGCATCAATCATGTCTTCAAGCTTAGCCATGTCCGTATGCCCGTCCTTTTCGGGAACGATTTTCACTGTAAGTCCGGGCCCGGCAGCGTATGTGTTCAATACATCGAGCGCTTCAGGGTGAACCGTTCCAGAGACGACGATGGTACGGCGCCTCCCCCTGTTTTCACTTGCGGCCATCAGTGCTGCTTCTGCGAGCGCTGTCGGCCCGTCATACATAGACGAATTAGCGATATCCATTCCCGTAAGTTCACTGATCATCGTTTGAAATTCAAAGATTGCCTGCAGCTCGCCCTGCGAAATCTCCGGCTGGTACGGAGTATATGCCGTGTAAAATTCCGAGCGCCGGAGCACATGATCGACGACTGTCGGTATATAATGCTCGTACACCCCTGCCCCGAGATAGGAGACGCAGTCCTGCACGCTGGTATTTCTGTTACTGAGGCGCTTCATTTCCTTTAGAAGATCCGTTTCGCCAAGAGCTTTCGGCAGATTCATTTCTTTGGAAAAGCGAATATTTTCCGGTACGTCCTCAAACAATTCACCGATCGAATCCACACCGATCGTTTTAAGCATTTCTTCTTTATCCTCGCCGGTTACCGGCAGATAGCGATAATCCATTCTGGTGCCTCCTCTGTTTATTTTTCCCGTTTATAAAAGGGCACAGCTGCCACTTTTGCGCGTTTGGCTTTACCCCGCACATCCACTTCGACAGCCTGACCAAGATTCGTCCATCCAATATTCAGAAGAGCAAGTCCCACATTTGCTTTCAGCGTCGGCGACTGAGTGCCCGTAGTTACCCAGCCGATTTCCTCTCCGTCATCATTGTGTACCATGTAACCCGGGCGCGGAATTGCTTTATCAACCATTTCGATCCCGACAAGTTTACGTTTTAATCCCGCTTCTTTTTGTTTTTTTAAAGCTTCTTTACCAATGAAATTATCTTCCTGCTTCAGCTTTACGCAAAAGCCGATGCCTGCTTCAAGCGGAGTAATATTTGCGCTCAGCTCCTGGCCGTAGAGCGGCAGCTTCGCTTCAAACCTCAAGGTGTCTCTCGCGCCGAGACCGCATGGAATGAGTCCTTCGGATTCTCCTGCTTCCATGATCGTCTCCCAGCAGCGGATGGCCTCTTCAGCCCGGCAGTATAATTCAAAGCCGTCTTCTCCGGTATAGCCGGTTCTTGAGATGATAATATTTTCCGCTTCTCCGACTGAAGCACCGGCAGCAAACCGAAATGGCAGAATCTCTGCAAGAGAAGCATCAGTTACTTTCTGCAGCACCGTTTCTGCCACCGGGCCCTGTACAGCGATTAGTGCTGTTTCTTCCGAAATATCGGTAATACTTACGTTTTTCGTTACGTGGCGGCGAAGCCATGCCAGATCTTTTTCAATGTTAGCTGCGTTCAAAACGAGCATGTATTTTTCTTTTTCGAGCTGGTACACGAGCAGATCGTCAACCGTACCTCCATCTTCATAACACATGGCGGTATAAAGTGCTTTTCCGGGTTCTGCATTTTTTATGTTGTTTGTGAGCATATACTGCAGAAATTCAGCAGCACCCTCTCCTTCTACGACCGCCTCGCCCATATGGGAAACGTCGAACAGACCAGCCTTTGTACGAACCGCCTCGTGTTCGTCTTTGATGCCGGAAAACTGAACAGCCATTTCCCATCCGCCAAAATCGACGGTTTTTGCTCCGTGTTTTTCATATACCGGATACAGGGGTGTTCGTTTTAATTCTGCCAAGAAAATCACCTCATCATTATTTTCTGAAAAATCAAAACAGGAAAAAGCATAAAAAAGACAGAACTCCATAAGATATGGAAGCTCTGTCCTATAACCAGAAAGTTTCTCCTTTCCGTTGTACGGAAAGAGTGTCTTCGTGGGTGGCTTCTAAAAGAAGCGCTCTCCAGAGGAGCGTCCAGTAAGAGTCTGTTTGCCTGAGAGATTCACCTGTTACGGCTTGCTCCTTCGGCGCTGCCTGGCAGTCTCTCCCCTTACCATCATCCGCGCATTATATGTACATCTTTATTTGCTCATATTCTATCACTAATTCAGATAAAAACCAATGCTGAAAAAAAAATTAACCCGAACATTTCCGATAAATTGTACTGCATCATTCGTTTATCACTTTGGATCAATCATTTCTTCTCACTGTAATATTGTTTATACTAAAACCAGCATAAAAATTGGAGGGAAACTATGAACTGGAAACAGCTTCCACTGGGACCACTGCAGACAAACTGCTATGTTCTGTACGATAATGATAAAAACGCCGTAATTATTGATCCGGCCGGGGATGCCGATAAACTGCTCACCTATCTTCAGGAAAACGAGATGCGTCCTGTAGTCATTCTGTTAACACACGCCCATTTTGATCATATCGGTGCGCTTGATGCCGTGCGGGAAGCCTACAATATCCCTGTTTATCTTCATGAGCATGAAAGGGACTGGCCTGGGGACGCCCAAAAAAACGGCTCCGGACGCATGATGCCGGAGGCTGCGTTTACTGCAAAGCCCGCGGATCACCTTCTGCAGTCCGAAGGAACGCTTCAATTCGGCAGCTTTGAATTCCAATGGCTTCATACACCGGGCCATTCGCCGGGAAGTGTTTCCTATTGGCATAAAGAAACCAACACAGTCTTCTCCGGCGATGTATTGTTTTCAGGTGGTGTTGGACGTACTGACCTTTACGGAGGCGACATGGATACTCTGCTAGCCTCTATTCACGAGCAGCTGCTTGAACTCCCGGAAAATACAATAGTAGCCTGCGGCCACGGCCCCTTCACCGATATCGAAGCCGAAATGGATTCCAACCCGTTCATTAATGGGTTTGGCGCATAAAAATAAAGACCTCTGATTTAAAATTAGAGGTCTTTTAATATCTTAATACAGTAAATGAAATTATTTATGCATTCCCGCCCAGTTTCAGACGGTTAGTATTTTAATCGTTTGCTTCGATCCATTGATACACATGCTCGCGCAGATCCTCTTCGGTTTCACCACCTTCAGCAGGGTGGTCTGCTTCGGCCATCGGCTTCACTGTGTACTGATCCTCAGGGCCCGGTACAACCTGGGTAAAATCAACGTTAGGCTCTGTAATCTTCACGTCTTCGCCGTCTTTTTCCACATCGAATGTAGCAATACCGCCTGTATCGGTATATTCCTGATCCTGACCGGAGTAGAAATTGCCGAGAGAATAATAAACAAGCGTTTCATTTCCTTCTTCACCCTCCACCCATTCCATCGGCTGAAGCACGTGAGGGTGATGACCAATAACTACGTCCACTTCCTGGTCTGCAAGAAATTGGGCCAGCTCTTTTTGTTCTTCATTGGGCAGGCGCTCGTATTCATTTCCCCAGTGCATATTGACGACTACGATGTCCGCGTCATCTCTCATCGCTTCGACATCTTCCTGTATTTGTTCTTTATCAATTTTCTGCACGACATATTCATGCCCCTCCGGCACCTCGATGCCGTTCAGCCCGTATGTATAGGAAAGCACCCCCATGTCTACGTCCTTCACATTTACAATACGCTGCCGCTCTGCATCTTCCTCGTCCTTATAGACTCCTACGTAATCCATACCTGTCTGCTCATAATGATTAATCGCATTGTTTACAGCCTCCATTCCACGGTCAAGCGTATGGTTATTGGCTCCGGAGAGCATGTCCACTCCGGCATCCTGAAGGTCGTCTACAATTGCATATGGACTGTTAAAGGAAGGATAAGCCGATAAACCAAGCTCCTCGCCGCCGGGTATTGATTCCTGGTTCACAATCGTGTAATCCGGTTCTTCAAGCATCGGAGCAACTGCCTTCAGCGCCGGAGTGAAATCGTACTCCCCGTCTTCTTCCATTCTTTTATATACACGCCCGTGCAGCAAAACGTCTCCCGCCGCGCCAATCGTAATGCTTTCATCTTCCTGCTTCTGATTTTTGGAATCTTCTTCTGTCTGTGCTTCTGAATTTTCATTCTGCGCCTCCGAGGCTTCATTCTGTGTCTCAGAATTTTCATTTTCCCCGGCGCTGCTGCAGCCACTCAAAAGGAAAATCCCGCACGTCAATCCATAATACAATTTTCGCATGACATCCTCTTTTCTTTTAAATAGAATTCCTAGTCTAAATATACTATAAGTTTACTAATATATTCATTGGAATTGAAGAGGTTTTCATGTATTTTTTATGTCTGCCGGGGCGAAATATTTCTTTTTCCACATACAGCCAGCGTCCCCAGGACACCCGCAAGCGGTACGATTACCCACCATTCCTGATAAAGCAGAGGGTAAGAAAAATTCTTCGAGGTTATTGGGAATAAAAACTGAGTACCGTTTCCCAGAAAGTCAATCAGCATGGAGCCGACGGCCAGCGTAAAAAATGAAGCTGTCCAGGCTTTTGGGAATCCTCCCCCGAGCACGTGGCGGACAACCGGAGCGAACGCTGCCGCAATAAATGGCACCGTCAGCAGCGTATGAAAAATATAATTACCAAACAGCTTCGGGATATCAGGCACAATCACCATCACACCGAATGCCATCACCTTCAAGCGTTGTGAAACAATTAAATCCGGATTTCCGTAAAATATATACATTACTGCCGCGCCGGTCAGCAGATGCAGCAGTGTACTCGGTACATGTTCAATCAATATTTCAATCACAGGCCGTTCCTTCTTTCTGCTGGAGATGATTATTTTATTCACGGTTTTCTATTCTCATAAACTTCCTTCAAAACGCTATAAACGGCTGGGTTGAATGAGGCAGCTTTCGGGGTATGGAAAGAAAAGCAGCAAACTATTGTCAGGAGGAATTTTATAATGACCCTCGTAGAAAAACCGTCCGCGCTAAACCGGGCGCGAAAGAAAAAAGCCCCTGCCATGAAGGCAGAAGGCGAATTTGCACGCCAGCTCAAAGCTATTCTCATTTTTCAGCAAATCGATAAGCAGACCGCTGACAAAATGGACAACAGCTTCCGGCCGAAAAAAACGATTTACGCTCTCACTGGAGAAAAGTTGAGTATGAAAGATATTGCGTTTGTAATCAAATTGAAAGGCTTTAACGGCCTTTACCGTTTATTTTCCGCTTACAAGACTGTTTGTCACACAAACGACCTCGGGGAGCCGGTGATTGTCTTTCAGCGGCGTCCTTAGCCTGCCTGCTAAGAAAGAAGTTACTACCGTTTTTCATTTTCCTGGAAGTACGCTCTGCTTCCAACGGTTTCTGTAGACAAAACATCATCGGCTTCCATATACTATTAGTAGGCAAAATATACAGGTATTTTTGACTCATTACATATTACAGAGGAGTGGATGGTTTGACAAAAGCACCGTTTCGCGCAGAACACGTAGGAAGCTTTCTCCGTCCGGAGCGACTCAAAAAAGCCCGCCAGCAGTACACAGAGGGAGAGTTAAGCGCCGGGGCGCTATGGGACATTGAAAATGAAGAAATTGCTGCTCTTGTTGAAAAACAAAAAGAAGCTGGTCTTCCGGTCGTAACAGATGGTGAATTCCGCCGCGCATGGTTCCATCTCGATTTTATGCAGGAGGTCGAAGGGGCAGAATTTATTAAATTGGACCATGGGCTTGTATTCAGCGACAATACGGAAACAAAAGCCGAGGGGGTTAAAGTTGTTAATAAATTAGCCTTCAGCGACCACCCTGTTGTCCGCGAGTACGAATTTCTGCACAGCCTGAAAGGGGAGCACGCCGCCCGCGTGACAGTTCCAAGTCCGAGCATGTTTATTTTCCGGACTGTAACCGAAGAAGAAAAAAATGTCTATCAGTCGGAAGCTGAGCTGTTTTCAGACCTCGTGCAGGTGTACAAGGATACGATACAGGCTCTTTACAAGGCTGGCTGCCGCCACCTTCAGTTTGATGATACAACCTGGTCTTTATTTCTCGGAGCTGAAAAGGATAAGGACCTCGTACTTTCCGGCGGCCTGCTTGAAGCACGAGGCCTGGACCCGAAAGAAACGCTGGAAATGTTTGTAAACACTGTCAATGAAGCGATCGCTGATAAACCTGAAGATATGCGGATATATATGCATGTCTGCCGCGGCAACTACAAGTCCACCTATGCATCCAGCGGCAGCTACGACGCCGTTTCAGAATATATGTTCAGTAAATTAAACGTCGACGCCCTCCTGCTGGAATTTGATGACGAGCGCTCCGGAGGCTTTGAGCCTTTAAAGTATGTGAACCGCAGCGATCTTCAGGTAGTTCTCGGTTTAATCACTTCAAAATTCCCTGAACTTGAGGATACGGATTTAATTAAATCCAGACTGCAGGAAGCAGAAAAATATGTACCACTTGAACAACTTGGTTTAAGCCCTCAATGCGGCTTTGCTTCTACCGAAGAAGGCAATATCCTCACTGAAGAAGAGCAATGGGCGAAAGTTCGCCACGTTGTTTCTCTTGCCGAAGACGTCTGGCAATAAGCATTCGGAAAAAGAAGCCGGCGTTTCCCGGCTTCTTTTTTAACAGGTGCGTATGACAATATTTCTTATCAAAGCACCCGGGTACGTAAATCTTTTCTGGCATTTAAGCCAGTCCCAATATTATAATTTCAGTAAGTATAAAAAAGGTGGAAGATAAAATGGTTATGGAAAGAGACATGGAATCAATCAGGAAGCTTTTGATTGATCTGAAAGAGCAAAAGCCCGGATTCAGCCTCACATCTAAAAACGAAGAAACCGATTATTATATGTATCTGCTCACCGATGGAGGCCTGATCGAGGCTACCCGGCATAAAACCTTGAGTAAGCAGGTGACAAGCTACCATAATATTAAAATTACATTTGCCGGCCATGATTTCATCGATGTTGCCGAAGACGACAATATTTGGAACAGAACAAAGGAAAAAGCCATGGAAAAAGGATGGTCGATGTCAAATATCCCTCTGACTGTCCTGACAGATTTACTTAAAATCACTCTTTATCAGCATTTAAGCAACGACTGACGCACAACTAATTTCTCACGATTTATGTTTTTCCACATAGCTTTCTGCAGGCCTCCTGATGATTCAGGGGGTTTTTTGTTGTACTGCCGGAGTGTTTTCTCTCCGCCCTGTCCCTTTTTTCTTCTGCAGCATATTTTGGCTTTACTGATTTTTATAGATTAGTTCATTCCTCATGAAAAATCAAAATTAGGTTATTTTTCTCACGTTTTTCATTTGTAATATTACATTCATTTTTTCACTGAAATCTTAAGTTCAATTGCCCTGAAACCCTTTATTTATAAGCTTTTTATAAATATTACACATAATTTCTCATATATTTCATAAAGCTTAATCTTGTTACGTTTGCATTACATTCGTCCTATTCGCTTGAAAGTTCTTCTCCTGCGAGTTAAATTTACAAACGTGCGATAGGTTATTTCAAAATATACGCATCCTATACTAATTCGTTTATGTCCATTCACCCTTAATGCTTACTAAATAAAAAAATTTTTATACTCTCCGAGGAGGAATTTTTCAACCATGATGAAATCTACGAAAGCTTCACATTGGATCGGCGGCGCAGTTCTTGGTACAGCTCTAGCTTTTGCAGCACCAGCGGTAAGTGACGCATCAGACAGCCTGCTAGTCCAGGGGGACTCCAATGACTCTGTATCCGAAGCCCAATCTGTACTCGATGATAAAGGATATTACGATTATGAAGTAGACGGGATTTTTGGTTCGATTACTGCAGCAGCTGTACGTGATTTTCAGGCTGATGAAGGTCTTACGGTCGACGGCATCATCGGGCCAAATACAAAAGCAGCGCTGTACGGAGAAAGCTCCGGCAGCTCAAGTGAAAACGATGTTGAAGAAAGCTCTGAAGCAGACGACAGTGATAATGAAGCAGTAGAATCTGCCTCCACTTCCGAAAGCAGCAGTTCTGAAGATACCTCCGGCGGAGAGTCCATGACAGTCGAAGCCACTGCTTATACAGCAGACTGCGCAGGCTGCAGCGGTATTACAGCTACCGGTGTAAACCTAAATACCAACCGCTATGCGAAAGTAATCGCTGTAGACCCTGACGTTATTCCACTTGGCTCTGAAGTACAAATTGAAGGTATGGGTACTTATACCGCAGCGGATACCGGCGGAGCGATAAACGGAAACCGTATTGACGTTCACGTTCCAAGCAAGTCCGAAGCTTATTCCTTCGGCCGCCGAAGCGTGGAAGTAACTGTAATAGATTAATCTACTTATAAGCTTTATAAATATAGAGCCGCCTTACCATTTTGATGGAAAGGCGGCTCTATTGTATTTACTCGTTTACCACTTAGTATATGGTAGAAATTTGCCGTTCAATGTGACAACCACCCGGTCTCCTTTTGGGTCTTCCTCGCGTTCTACATCCATTTTAAAATCGATGGCGCTCATAATACCATCACCAAACTCCTCATGAATGATTTCCTTTAATGTCGTTCCGTATACCTGAGTAATTTCGTGAAAACGGTAAATAAGCGGGTCTGTTGGAACACCTTCACTTAAAGAACCTTTGTAAGGTACAGCCATCAGTTCATGCTTGATTTCTTCATAAGGAACTTCGAGGTAGTTAATGAGCGCGTCTGCTTCTTTTTCGTCCATTGATGCCTGTCCCTGAATAACAGCAGCAACCCAGGTTTTATTGCGGCCCACAGCTTCAGCTAGATCCTGATAAGTAGCTCGCTTCCTGTTTTTTGCTTCTATCAGCTTGGCGGTGACTTCACTCATTTCCATTATTTTGTCCCCTTCCTTATTCTGTTCTCCTTCACTTTAACATGCAGCCATTCCTCTGATACATGCTTTTTGCCATCTTCTTTTAGACATCTTCCATTCCACCTGCTTTAACCCTAGTTCCAAAAGCTTATTTTTTATTCATTCGCTATCATTTTGTTTCAAAAAGATGCATGAAGGATATATGTATAGTTACCTGCATATTTTTATGCTGTTTTTAAAAGTGAATAAAACCTGCTTCAGCAGCAATGAGTTAGACCATTGGGAGCTAATCATAAGCTGAAAAGAAAAAGCCTGACAGCTGATTCTTTTTAGTTCCAGGCATGCACCGGGTGCTTCTGTGACTAAAACAGATTATTACTATTACCCCACGAAGGAGTGCTTGTTATGTCTTATTATTCTCCCTATATTGTTACGACTGTAGCTGACGCCAACTATGCAGAACACACAGCCGTTTCTTTTACCTCTCTGCTCACGAACACTACGATGCCGGAGAGAATCGAATTTCACATTATTGAAACCGGCTGGAGCAGCTATCAAAAGCAAATGCTCGAGCAGCTCGGAGCCCATTTTAAATCCCGTGTCGTGTTTCACGCCATCGACACAAACAAATATAAAAACCTTTTTCAGGCGAATCACAAATATTCTTATCATATTACCAATGCTGCCTATTACCGGTTGTCCATACCGTACTTGTTTACGGATGCAGACAAAGTATTGTATATCGACTGCGATACTATCATTCAGGAAGACATTACAATTTTATGGAAGATTCCTTTGCGGCGCCAGGTTATTGCTGCAGCAGAAAACTTCGGCGGATTTTACCGTAACGACGATTTGTTCATGCCGCCGGAAGCTAAATATTTCAATTCCGGTGTCATGATGATTCACGTGCCGAATTGGAAAAAACACCAGGTGACCGATCAGGTCGTACAGTTTATCCAAAAGCATGAGAGCCGGATGCTTTATCACGATCAGGACGGCTTAAACGCTGTGCTTTACAATCATTGGTTTGAGCTTCATCCTAAATGGAATACAATGACCGATATGTTTTTGAAGGCTGTGCCTGATACCCGTCAGGGGAAAAAGGTGATGAGCGCTGCCGAAAAGCCGGCTGTTATTCATTTTACCGGCCCGGAAAAACCCTGGCAGCCAAACACTAAACACCCTTTAAAGCATTTGTATCATGAATACGCTGCCCAAAAAGATGAAATTGTCGTAAAGCCTACTTCCCTTTAATACCAGTGCCGCTCTTTTAATCAAAAGAGCGGCTTTATTTTGTTTCAGACTCCTTGCTGCTGCAGACAAATATTAAATAATTAATGTCTTTATCCACGTCCCAGATAATAAATGGATCGATCACTTCCCGCGGCATCCGTGTCAGTAAATCTGTTTCTTCAATGATACCTTTTACGAGGGAGGTTTTTGCTTCTTCCACTTTCTCTGCATATCCTTCTTCAAGAAGCTGGCGTTCTACCGGGGTCAATACATTGGTTCGTTCAATCAGCACTACACGGTGATTTAAAGGTTTTGTATTTACCGAAGCAGACAGACCTTCTTTGTTTTCTCCTGCTTTTTTTACGACGCTGTTTAACTCTTCCTGCCACTTTTCCACGATCCCGGATTCCGCAGGCGCATCAACTGTACCGAAAATTACTCCAGAGCGTTGATCGAGATTCCAGTTTGTATAAATATCAAGTATTTCCTTCCCTGTGACCGCTTCGAGTTCTGATTTTATATCTGCATAAAGAACGCTCATCAGCATCTCTCTCAATTCTTCCACTTTCCTGCCCTCATTTTTTTGGATTAAAATTTGTTCCATCGGTACCAAAAAATCACGGATATGGACACAAAAATAAGGCGGAGCCCACGTAGTATGTACTGAGATCGGACCTTTTCCAAAGCTTTCCCTCAAAACCTTTCCAATATATCCAGCTATCGCTGATTGTACTTCCTTTATTTCTGACATCACATTCTTCTCCTTTTCTTCCAAACCTCATTTTGTTTTGCTTTTGCTCTTGCGCGGTCTTCACAGAAGAAACGCAGGCTTATAAAAGCATAAAAAAAGCCACAGAGGAAAAATATCCTTTGTAGCTTACCGTTTAGCTCAACTGTCTAACGATCCTGCATCATTTACTGTGTATTAAATTTTACAGGGAGTCGCCAGAGACGACTCCCGGGGTTCATTTCCTGGCAGTGTAACGACTTATTTTCAGCCCTATTGTCTAAAAATTTCTATCGTTCATATAAAACATACATTATTTATTCATGTTTTACTTTACCTGTTTTGGACTAATTTTGCAATCCATTTGCTGCGGTGATGCTACAGAAGAAACGCTGCAGCCAACCCGCAGATAAACAACGGAATGTTGAAGTGTAGAAATGTCGGTACACATGTGTCCCATATATGATCATGGCGTCCATCGGCATTTAAGCCTGCAGTTGGCCCGAGCGTACTGTCAGAAGCCGGTGAGCCTGCATCCCCAATCGCCCCCGCGGTGCCAATTAAAGCTGCAGTGGCAAGCGGAGAGAAGCCGAGCGTGGCACTCAGTGGCACAAACAACGCCGCAAGAATCGGAATCGTCCCGAATGAAGAGCCAATACCCATGGTAATCAGCAGTCCAGTTAAAAGCATCACCAAAGCCCCGAGCATCTGGCTGCCTCCAAGAACGTCCGATGTAACTGCCACTAACTGCTCTACTGCTCCGGTCTCCTGCAGCACAGTTGCATATCCGGAAGCAAGCAGCATCACAAAGGCGATCATTCCCATCATGCGAACTCCATCGTTCACCGTCTGGTCGGCCTCTTTCACCGGAACGATCCGGAAGATAAACATAGCTGCAATACCCATCAATGCACCAATCACCAGGGACTCTGTCCATACCTGTACTAATAGCGCCAATACAATCGCTATCAGCGTTAACAGGTGCGACAGCTGAAATTTTTTCGTATCCTTCAGGGAAGCTTCTGCTTCCGTAACATCTATGCTTCCGGTGTTCATTTCTTTGTCTTTGCGGTACGTCACGAACACAGCTATCAGCAGACCGACCACCATTCCGCCTACTGGAATAATCATTGCCTGCCAGATCTGACCGAAATCAATATCCATGCCATTTTCGTTCATGCTTTCAAAAATAATATCGTGAAAAATTAACCCGTATCCTGCAGGAATCAGGATATACGGCGCCTTTAAGCCGAAGGTCAAACTCACGGCTACGGCCCGCCGGTTGATTTTCATATGATCAAACAAATGCAGAAGCGGCGGTATAAGTATTGGAATAAAAGCAATATGTACCGGAATAAGGTTTTGTGATAAACATGCCACTCCTGCAATTGTCAGAAGCAAAGCAGCCCGTTTATTTTTTAACAGCTTTACCAGATTCGTCACTAAAAATCCTGTAATACCCGAATAGCCAATCATAACTGCAAAAACACCGAGCAGAATGTAGCTGAGAGCGGTGTCAGCCCTCCCGCCCATGCCGGATACGAGCATTTCAATGGTATCAGTGAATGACAGGCCGGCCAGCAGTCCTGCCGCCACTGCTGCTCCCATCAGTGCCAGAATGACATTCAGCCGGAAGAGGCTGAGTACAATCAATACCAGGACTGAAACTATAACTGCGTACTCCACTTTGTTTCCCTCGTTTCTCTTCTTTTATCGTTTACGTACAACTATGTAAATTAAACGCACAAAGAAGATTTTAGCATAGATCCTTTAGTCTGCTCAAACTTTATCAGAGTAAAATGTTTTGCTTTATTTAAAATTCCCACTCGTAATGCGTCCATGCGCTTTTAGCTCCGCCGAGCGATTCGTAAAGTCTCCGTGCTTTTTTGTTGGTCCGGTCTGTTTCAAGCACCATGCCGGCAAAATCCTCCGACTGCACGTAAGAAAGGACAAATTCGAGAAGCTCTTTCCCGTAATGCTGCCCCTGGAATTCGGGAGAAATATACAGATCGTTTAAAATCGCTGTTTTTTTAACCTGAAGGGTGCTGAATGTCTGATATAAGGTAGCAAAACCGATCAAGTCGCCGTAATGTTCCACAATAAACTGGATGCCGATTTCCGGCTGGGCCAAAAGCTTTTTGATTAACGTTTTTAATTTGCTGATGCCGGGATCCGGATGCTCGTAATGATCCACAATATAAGTCTGCATGACTGCTGCTAGACTGGGAATGTCTTCTGCTTCTACGGTTCGTATTCTTATACTCATGACGGCCTCCTGCATAGTTCTATTACCTTGCGTATAATTGTTTTAACGCACTATATTTCATCTTATGGCACATGGAAACAGGATACAACCCTGAAAAAAAGCACTGAAGAAAAAATATTCCTTTTATATTCATAGAAAAACGGGAGCCGCCTAAGCGCGCCCCCGTTGTTATCAGTCATGAAAATTTATTCCGTCTGTAGTTGCTTTAACGTAGTCTGCACGGATGACAAAGTCCCCAAAGTGCTCTCCCTCGTGACGCTCCTTCGCAAAACGGGCAATCATCGGTTCAAGTTCACTTAAAATTTCCTCTTCCCCGATGTTTTCCCGGTAAAGCTTGCTCAGGCGGTCGCCGGTAAAGCTTGCACCTAGATACATATTGTATTTTCCGGGTGCTTTTCCGATAAAGCCGATCTCTCCGAGCGCTGAACGGGCACATCCATTTGGACAGCCCGTCATACGGATAATAATATCCTCATCCCGCAGGCCCTGCTCTTCAAGCATTACTTCAAGTTTATCGACCATAGACGGAAGATAGCGCTCTGCTTCCGCCATGGCGAGTCCACAGGTCGGAAAGGAAACACAGGCCATGGAATTGCGGCGGAGAGCGGAATAATGCTTTCCGTCTGTCAGACCGTAATCCTCGATCAATTTGCTGATCTGTCGTTTTTTATAGCTTGTAATATCGGATATGACCACGTTCTGGTTCGGCGTCATCCGAAAGTCGCCGGTATGAATTTTGGCTATTTCCCGCAGTCCGGTCATCAATTGATAATTTTCTTCATCCTTGATTCGTCCATTTTCAATAAAGAGAGTAAAGTGCCACTTACCATCGTTGCCTTTGATCCATCCATATTCGTCTCCGTTGCTTTCAAATTCATACGGACGGGCAGCCTCTATTTCATAGCCGAGCCGTTCATTTAATTCGCTTTTCAGCCATTCGACCCCGTAGCGGTCAATCGTATATTTGAAACGAGCGTTTTTCCGGTTGGAGCGGTTGCCGTAATCGCGCTGAATCGTCAGCAGTTTTTCCGCTGTATTTACCGCTTCATCTTTTGGCACATAGCCAATAACGCGTCCAAGCTGCGGATAAGTATCCGGCTCTCCGTGCGTCATTCCCATGCCGCCGCCGACTGATACGTTAAAACCCTGCAGCTCCCCGTTTTCCACAATGGCAATGTAGCCGATGTCCTGGGAGAAAACGTCAATATCGTTGGACGGCGGAACAGCCACCCCGATCTTGAATTTTCTTGGGAGATACGTTTCGCCGTAAATGGGCTCCACTTCTTCTTTGCTGTCTGCTACTTTCTCTTCATCAAGCCATATTTCATGGTAAGCCGTTGTGCGCGGCAGCAGATGGTCGCTAATTTGTTTGGAATACTCATAAACTTCCCCGTGCACATCGGATTGATTCGGGTTCACATTGCACATAACGTTTCTGTTCACGTCCCCACAGGCGGCGATGGAGTCCATCATGGCTGCATTAATTTCCTGCAGATTTTTTTTCATATTCCATTTGAGAATCCCGTGCATTTGAAACGTCTGGCGTGTAGTCAGCCGGAGAGTACCATTTCCGTATTTATGCGACACTTCATCCATTGTGAGCCACTGCTCCGGCGTAATAACGCCGGCCGGCAGGCGGACACGGAGCATAAACTGATAGGCTGGTTCAAGCTTTTGCTGGCGGCGTTCGTTGCGCAGGTCCCGGTCGTCCTGCATGTAGCTGCCGTGAAACTTCATCAGCTTTCCATCTGCTTCAGGAATGCTCGCAGTAATAGGGTTTGCCATCGTTTTAACAAGCGTACCGCGTAAGAAGTTACTGTCTTTTTTCAAGTGCTCCATTCCATCTAACGGGGCATCCTGAATGTTTTTTAAGCTGCTGTATTCTGACATATGCGTTTGGTTCCTCCCCGGTAGTTATTAATATACATCACGCTGGTAGCGTTTTTGCTGCTGCAGATCGAGCATGTACGATTCAGCTTCTTCATGTGTCATATTTCCTTCTTTTTCAAGCACCGTCACCAGGGCTTCATGAACGTCATGGGCCATCCGTTTTTCATCTCCACAGATGTACAGAAACGCCCCGTCCTGCAGCCATTGATAAACTTCTCCGCTATTTTCGAGAATCCGGTGCTGGACATATACCTTTTCTTCGTTATCCCGTGAAAAGGCTACATCCATTTTTGATAACGAGCCCTCGTCAAGCCATTGCTGCCATTCAGTCTGATACAAAAAGTCCGTCCGGAAATGCTGGTCTCCGAAGAACAGCCATGATTTTCCGTCCGCTTCCACTTCTTCACGTTCTTCAACAAATGAACGGAAAGGTGCAATGCCAGTACCCGGCCCTACCATAATAACAGGGGCAGACGGATTATCCGGAAGTTTGAAATTCGGGTTGTGCTGAATATAAATAGGCAGCGTATCTCCCGGTTCCGTACGTTCTGCACACTGTCCGGAGCAGACACCTGTACGTGGTCTGCCATGCGCATCGTAGCGGACAGCCCCTACGGTTAAATGCACTTCATCAGGATTGGCGGATGGGCTGCTTGCAATCGAGTACAGGCGCGGCGGTATTTTCCTTAAATTACCGACCACGTCTGCAGCTCCTCCCTGCCATGGCCCATAGTCCTTCAACAGATCCAGAAGGTCACGCCCTTCAAGGTATGAGCGCAGGTCATCCGCCTGTTCTGTTTCCAAAAGCTCCGGGAGTTTTTCGTTGTTTGTCAGCTTGCTCATTTTTTCAAGCAGCGGTTTCGTTAAAACCGTAATTTCAAAATGAGAGAGGAGTGCTTCACGAAGCGACCGGATATCACCCTGCTTGTTTAATACTACTGTTTCTTCCGGATTCCAGTCCATTTCGCGAATCAGCTGGTCAACCAGAAGCGGATCATTTTCCGGGAACATGCCGAGGCTGTCCCCAGGCTCAAAAGTCAGGCCTGACCCTTCAAGTGAAAGCTCTACATGACGGGTTTCCTTTGCTGAGCCCCGGCCATTTAAATTAATATTTTCCAATATTTCCGCCCGGAACGGATTAGTTCTTGAATATGCCGGCTGTTCCGTGGCAGGGGCAGCTGGCGCGGCCGCTCCTGCAGGGGCTGCTGCCGTCTGCACCGTTTCTTCCTGGAGCTCATTCAGGCTCGAAAGAACACCCTGGATCCATTCTTCGGCGTCGTCGTCAAAATCAACATCGCAGTCTACTCTTGGATACAGACGGGTGCCTCCAAGCTCTTCTAGCCGCTGATCAAAATCCTTGCCTGTCTGGCAGAAATATTCGTAGGAGGTGTCTCCAAGCGCAAGTACGGAAAAACGTGCATCTTCGAGTTTCGGAGCCTTACGCCCGTTCAGAAACTCATGGAAGGAAATAGCGTTATCCGGAGGATCCCCTTCTCCATGCGTACTTACGATGACTAATAGGTTTCCCACCTTTTTCATGTTTTTCGTCTTAAAATCGTCCATCGAACTTACAGTTACATTGTAGCCCTGATCTTTCAGTCTTCTTGAGCTGTCTTCTGCAATCATTTGACCGTTACCGGTCTGGGAGCCAAATAAAATGGTCACTTCTTTGGAAGCCTCGTCTGCCTGGGATGTCTGGGGTACAGCTGCTTCCTGGACAGCTGGCGCTTCAGCTGCTGCCGGCGCAGCACCCGAAGCTGCCTGGGAAGCTAAATATCCGCTTAACCAAATTTTCTGATTTTCTGTTAATGTCGGCAGGAGCTGGTTCAGTAAATCTACCTGCTCCTGGCTAAAAGGACTATTCGTAACCTGCAATTGCACTCTCTCCACCTCACAAATAAATTTAACTGCAATCTAATCGTTCTAAGGACAAAATAATTTTCTCTTTAGCTTTATTTTATCCATGTATATAAACTGGTCATTTTATTATGGTCAATTTTATCCGTATAATTCTTATGTGTCAAGTTGGTTTTAAATTCCTGACGGAATATTGCGAAGCCCTTTATATTTTATCACACCACTGCTTCCGTTACGCTTTCCTTAAAAAATTAATACATTGAAAAAAATGGTAGATTATTCCTTTGTTTTACCATATAATAAAATTACTTTTCAGAAAGAAGGTGAGGCCTTGACCAACATCGAATCATTTACACGGCAATTGATCCATCAGGCAGCGGCCGCCGGCGCATCAGATATTCATCTGCTGCCGTCTTATTCAGAAGCCTCTCTCTATTTTCGTATCCATGGACGCCTTGAGCTTTCAGATACGTATTCCTCGGCTTTTGCTCACAGGCTTATTACGCACTTAAAGTTCAGAGCCGGTATGGATATCGGCGAACGAAGGCGTCCGCAGGATGGTTCACTTACTTACCGCTCGCTTCATCCCCCTGTCCATCTCCGTTTTTCCACCATGCCTTCAGAACGTATGGAAAGCTTTTCTATCCGGCTGCTTCCACAGACTTTTCAATTCACCCTCCCGCAGCTGTTTTTAACTTCCACCACTACACGCTCGTTCGAAGACGTTCTTGCCTCCCGTAAAGGACTGGTTCTTTTGACTGGCGCCACCGGGTCTGGAAAATCCACCACCCTTTACGCCATGCTCGAGCACCTGCTCACCTCCCACACGCAGCGCATTATTACAATCGAAGACCCTGTAGAGCTCCGGATACCCGGCTGCATTCAAACCGAGGTCAACGAAAAAGCGGGGCTTACCTACGCATCACTTCTGAAGGCTTCTATGAGACATGATCCAGACGTTATTATGATCGGAGAAATACGTGACACTGAAACAGCAAAGCTGGCACTGCGGGCAGCACTTACCGGCCATCTGGTGCTCACTACGCTGCATGCTGGCAGTACCTTTGGGGTCCTCCGCAGACTGCTGGACCTTGGCCTTTCAAAAACGGACCTCCTTGAAACCACCACCTTCATTGCCCACCAACGGCTTATTTCCACCACTTCTCTTTCCACCCCCGGACGCTTAGCGCTATTTGATTTTTCCACCCGACAGGATATCCATTCCATGCTTGATTCCAATAAACCACTCGAGTCACCCCGGATAAATGAGCAGCTGAAGCGGGGTTATGCGCTCGGCTTGTTCGACAAGGAAGCCTTTGCGGAGACCAGGGTATGAGCAAGCTGTTAAAAAGAAGCTGGAAGCCGGAGGCTAAAGCACTATTTCTTCAACAGCTGGGCGAGCTGCTCGGCAGCGGATATCATCTGGATCAATCCATACAGATGCTTTCCTGGGAACAGCCCGCTTTCGTCACTGCTTCCCTGCGCAGCATACGAAGACATCTCCGCAGCGGCCGGGAGCTGCATGAGCTTTTACTTGAACACCATTTCCCCTCGGACATTGCTGCTTTTGTTTATTTTGCGGAGCAGTCCGGCCGTCTCTCTGAAGGATTAACTGCAGCGGGTAATCATTATATGAGCCGCCTCGAGGCCTGGAGCAGCTTCCGTAAAGTTCTGTACTACCCGTTATTTCTTCTGTGGCTGCTGATAATTCTCGCTTATGTGTTTGTCCGCTACCTTTTTCCCCAGTTTCTCGAGCTGTTTGAACAGCTGAGCATGGAGCTCCCTTTTTACACCCGGATGGTGATGAAAATGATTTCCGCCGCTCCTTTTTTCTTTGCCTTTGTTTTTATTCTGCTCGCTGGCCTCGGAGTATTTTATGTTTTAGCTGTCCGCCCGAAACCTGCCTCTCATCGGACTCTTTTTTGGACCAGGCTGCCGTTTCTCCATCCTTTTATTACTATGAGAACTACCGCTTCTTTCGCCGAACAGTTCGGCTACCTGCTCTTAAATGGATTGTCTCTTTCCGAAAGCTGTCTGGTGTTAAAAAATCAAAAGCATTCCCAGTTAATACAGGAAGAAGGTGCGCGTATTGAACAGATGCTCGCTGCCGGGACTCCTCTGCCGGAAACATTCCGGCAGTCATGGTACCTTGAAAGCCTCGGACAGGCGGTGCAGTACGGCCAGTCTATTGGAGCGCTCGGCCAGGTGCTTGTGCAATACAGCAGCCAGACGCAGCATAAACTCGAAACAGACATCCAGCGGATGACCATGACTGCCCAGCCTATTCTTTTCTTTTCAGTCGGCATTCTGATTTTAAGTCTTTTCGCTGCAGTATTTTTACCTATGTATCACATGATTACTTCCATACAGTAAAAGGAGTGACCATCCATGCAAACCCCTCACGATTATTTTTCTGAACGACTCTCGGTACTTGAAAAACGCTTGACGGATCTTGAAACGCAGAAAGAAGAAGACATTGCTTCTTTATTAAAGATGCTTCGCCAATCCCGCTCTTCCAGAAAGGAAAAAACATATGCTTAAAAACAATAAAGGTTTTACTATGGTGGAAATGCTGATTGTGCTGCTCATTATTACTGTGCTTCTTTTAATTGCTATCCCGAACATCGGTACAAACAACCAGGTCGCCCAGTCCAAAGGATGCGACGCCACCATCCAGCTTTTAGAAACCCAGGCTGCTGCTTATGAAGTTGAATACGGCAGCGAGCCGTCTTCTCTTCAGGATCTCGTTGAAGCTGACTATGTTGAAACGACCACCTGCCCGGACAACACTCCGCTTGTATATAACAACGGAGCCGTAAGTAAAGGATCCTGATGCCTCTTTTCAGTTCGAAGGGCTACACCTTTCCTGAGGCTGTCGTAGTACTGCTTGTGTTTAGTGTGCTTGCTGCTGTGCCATTTATTCATTTCTCTTCGGCCTATGAAAGCGCACGTGAAGAGCATTTCGTCCAGCAGCTACAGGCTGATCTCGTTTACAGCCAGCACTATGCTTATACTCACCATATATCCACCCGTCTCGATTGGAAGGAAGATGAGGGCTACTACGCCCTTATAGGCAACGACCGCAGTGAACCTTTGATCCAGCGTGACATCCCCGAGGGCTTTTTTGCTCCTACTGCCTCTAAGCTGCAGTTCCATACATTGTCTTATACGGAGAAAGGAAATATTAAAAAAGCTGGTACTGTAGCCCTTCACGGCCCGTCACGGTCATACCGGTTTATATTTCAAATTGGAAGGGGGCGGCTCCGGGTTGAGACATCTTCGTAATGGATTCACGCTGATCGAAGCCGTCAGTGCCCTCTCGCTTCTGTTCGCTGTCACTTTATTTATGCTCCCTCTTCTTCATCAGACTTATCAGACCTGGAGCAGCCAGCAGCTGTACTACGAGCAGCTGTATGTGATGGAAAAGGAAGCAGGGCGCATTCACCAGTCTGCCTCTCCCGCCGTCAATGCTGCTTCCTATTCGAAAGGAAGGATTCATGTTCACATTAAAGAATACGAGGAAGGATACAAAGTGTGTACTTCGATCGAAGGGAGCCGGAACAAACAGTGCGTTTACGTCCTTCCGAAGCAATAAAGGGGTCACACTTCCTGAAATGATTATAACTCTTTTGCTGTTCAGCCTGTGGGCACTGGCCGCTGCTAAATTCAGCAGCCTTCTTTTAACTGATGTCCCGGCTCCCGATACCGAAGCACGTTTATTCGTTCAGCAAATGGAAGAAGATATGCAAATTGCTCAGTCATTAACGTATGAGAAGCAACGGTTTTATATTGAATCCAGACAAAATACGTACGAATATTTTATGTCTAACGGGCGGATCGTACGCCGGGTGGATAACGAAGGATTTGAAATTATGCTCCAGGGAGCTTCTGCTTTTTTTGTAGAGACAGGAGACTACGGCGCAGACGTGGAGGTGATTTTAAATGATGGGCAGCATCTTCAGTCGTTTCTTTCCTATCATGCAGCTACGAAGAAGCTCTTCCCTTTATAAACGTGAAGGCTTTGTTCTTCCCTCCACTATTTTCTTTCTTTTATTCATTTTCTTGTTTATGGTACTGGCTGCCGGACTTTTGAAGCTTCAGCTTCTGCAGCAAAATGAGGAGTTTGGATCCCTGGATGCAAAATGGATGATCCGGAATGCCGAAAATATTTATATTGAAGCACCTTCTGAATCCGGCACCGTATCGATGCCGGATGGCACCGTCGAATGGAAAGAATCCAGGAGCGGCGAAATCAAATTCACTGCCCGTCACCGCCTGGGATTTTCCAAGCAGGTAACTTACACCGCAGATTGGAAAGCCTCTGTTTATAAAGCTCTTTCTTACCCAGAACATAGATAAAGCCGGCAGAGTTAATTCTGCCGGCTTTCAGTATTGGTTACTGCTTTCGTGCATTCCGTACTGATTCCATTTTCTTTTTCATCTGCTTGCCTTCTGCATCACGGCGGTCGTCAATGCGAATATTTGTTGATACACGCTGATAGCCTTCTTCAAAAGGAATTTCGTGTATTTCTCTGACGGCCTGAAGCAGATCGTCAATATTTCCTTCGAGAAGTGTACTCATTGGCGTCATTTCAATATCAATTTTATCATTGTGTTTTTCAAGCACGTCCTGAATTTTTGCTACTGTGTCCGACATCCCGGTTCCCTGTTTGTCTATAGGAGAGACTGTCACATCAACAATTGCCATAGATAACTGCTCCTTTCGTTTTCTTCCAAGCCGGCCCGGAAATTCACGTTCAGCAAGCATCCGAAACGCTGTAATCGCAGTTTGAACGTGTACCTTCTCCGGCACGGAACATGTAATATTTCGTTGAAGCCAATACGAAGGCTTCAGCCATGTGTTTCTGCTGCCGGCAAAATGCCGCTGGAGCACTTCTTCTGCCGCAAAAGCCATTGGCAGTGATATATAAGCGCTGACAGCTATAAAAACATTTCCCGGAGAAGAAACAATGTAAACCGGAGACGCCATGACAAGAAACAAAACGAAGTATATAAAAACAATGTTCGTGGAGCAGTGACGGTTTGTGATCGATGCCCTCCCCACTCTTTTCCACGAGCTTTTTTTAGGGACGCCGGTAAAGCTGAAAACCTTATGCTCTGCGCCGTGAAACTTTTTGAGCTGCTGCGGAAAAATAAAGTGAGTCCCCATGATAAATAGTAAAAACGAATACAAAGGAAGCAGTTGAAATAAGACCGCTGTGAGCCAGGCCGCAGCTGTGAGCTTGTACCAGACGGGCATCGCCCCTATAACCACTGCCGCCACTTTTAAGTAAGACCGCATGGAAAGGGGAAGCAGTTCGGCATGTATCTTTCCTTCACTGCCAACATAGGCTCTGCTGATAAAAGAAGCTCCAAAGAAAAACACGCCGCGCTGATAGGAAAGCCCGCGAATTTTCATGTACGGCTGTTACTCGCCGTACATGAATCGTGAACCTGCGATCCCCGGCTTGGTCATTTCCTTGGCATCTAAAATTTCATCGAGTTCTTCTTCAGACAATATTCCCCGTTCGATGCAGATCGAGCGTACGCTCTGATCCGTTTCAATCGCTTCTCTTGCGATTCTCGCAGCTGTTTCATACCCAACGTGCGGGTTGATGGCTGTAATAATGCCTACGCTTCGTTCTACCATGCTCCGGCAGTGTTCAATATTGGCTGTTATTCCTTCAATAGTAAATTCCCGGAACACTTTCAGACCATTCTGCAGCACTGAAAGGGATTGAAGCAGATTAAATACGAGCACCGGCTCCATTACATTCAGTTCGAGCTGACCGGCTTCCGAAGCATGGCTGATCGTATGGTCATTGCCAATGACCTGAAATGAGATCTGATTAATTAGTTCGCACATGACTGGGTTCACCTTCCCCGGCATAATGGAGGAACCCGGCTGTCGGGACGGGAGGTTAATTTCATTCAGGCCGGTTCTGGGCCCGGAGCTCATCAGCCGGAGATCGTTTGCCATCTTGGACAGGTTAATCGCATGTACTTTGAGTGCCGCTGACAGTTCGGTGTAGGAATCCGTATTTTGCGTTGCGTCCACAAGGTCAGTTGCACTGTAAAATGGCATCCCTGTCTGCTCAGCAAGAATTTCTGCTACACGGTCAATGTATTCGGGCATCGCATTGAGCCCTGTGCCCACAGCTGTGGCCCCGAGGTTAATTTCATACAAATGATCCACTGACCGCTTAATGCGGCGCAGGTCTCTTGTCAGCACCCGTCGGTAGGCACCAAATTCCTGACCAAGGCGGATCGGCACGGCGTCCTGCAGATGCGTACGTCCCATTTTGATAACATTGTCAAACTCTTCTTCTTTTTCGCCCATCGCTTCGATCAAATTATCGAGCGCAGTTACAAGACCCTGTGAAAGACGAAGAGCCGAAATGTGAATAGCTGTAGGAAATGAGTCGTTGGTGGACTGAGCCATGTTTACGTGGGAATTCGGACTCACCCGAAGGTAATCCCCTTTTTCACCGCCCAGTAATTCAATGGCGCGGTTAGCAATAACTTCGTTTGCGTTCATGTTAAAGGAGGTCCCCGCCCCTCCCTGAATAGAGTCCACGATAAATTGATCATCAAATTTACCTTCGATCACTTCGTCTGCTGCTTCTGTGACCGCCTGAGCAATTGATTCATTCAAAAAGCCCACTTCCGCGTTGGCAGTTGCCGCTGCTTTTTTTACGTAGCCGAATCCTTTAATCAATTCCGTGTGCGGCGGATAGCCGGTTATTGGAAAGTTTTCTTTTGCCCTCAGTGTCTGAATTCCGTAATAAGCATCTTTAGGTACTCTCTTTTCTCCTAAAAAGTCACGTTCCACACGGTAGTTTTCCATGTTTTTAGCCCCTTTTTAACGATCATTTTTTCTATTTTATCCGTTCAAGTAATGATTTTTAGCCAGCCACGCGGCTCCTGCCACCCCCGCGTCGTTCCCAAGATCGGCAATAACAAAATCTGTTCCTCTTTTGACTTTGTCGAGCGCAAACATATCAAAATGAGCGCGCAGCGTCTGCAGTAAGTCATCTCCGGCAGCAGCCACACCGCCGCCGATCACGATTCGCTCCGGATTCAGGGTGTTGGCCATATTGCCGACGGCAAGTCCCAGGTAATACATGGCGTGGTCAATCACGCCGGCACAATACGGGTCAGCGGATGTGGCATAGGCGAACAAATCCTTAGTCGTAATCTCTTCCCCACGCTGGTGCACATCATAAATCGGAGAACCTTCGGCTTCGTCGATATGCTCCAGGGCCCCGCGCACCATGCCTGTTGCTGAAGAGATGGTTTCCAGACAGCCGCGTTTGCCGCAGTTACAAAGCCGGCCTCCCTCCGGTTTCACGGTAATATGGCCGATTTCCCCAGCCATATTATCTTTGCCGTTCACCAAATCCCCGTTAAGCACAATTCCTCCTCCGACGCCCGTGCCGAGCGTGATAAAAATCATATCCCGGACGTCTGTCCCGGCCCCTTTCCAGTATTCGCCCGCCGCTGCAAGATTGGCATCGTTATCGAGCGCCACGGGAAAACCGAGCTTTTCTTCGAGAATACGAGCGACCGGGTAATCCTTCCACCCTATGTTTGTTGCGAATTCGATAATGCCATTTTCTATGTCGATAAAGCCGGGAAGCCCCGCACCGGCGCCGGCGATTTTCGTCAGTGGAATTTGCTTTTCATTCAGTTCATGCTCGATCGATGCGGCAATTTCATCGAGCACGTATTTTCCGTTTTCTTCCTTGCTGGTCGTGATGCTCCATTTATGCTGCATGCCCCCGTCCTGGTCAAAAAGCGCCATTTTTACCGCGGTGCCGCCGATATCGATTCCGATCACGTAATTTTCAGCCATTTGTCTACCCCTTTTCCTGCTCGATTCGTCGTTCTCTTTTTATCGTTAATAAAGCAGTCTGATACATCCTGACATCCAAAAGTCCGTTTTTATAGGCTTCTCTGATTTCTTCTTCCATTAAGTCTAAATCCATTAAACGATTTTTCGTATAGATGAAGGCCCCGACCGTGCGCAGCCACATCCGGATTTCTGTCATGGATTCCATAGTTATCCTGCTTCCTTTCATTATAGCAAGCGAAAGGCGTTTTTCTACTACGTATTTTGATTAATTCCACCGGTACATACCGATCGCAAAAAAGATGGCAAACGCCAAAACAAAAAACGCAAACGCTCCTACACGCACAAACTGCCATCGGTGTCCCGGAAGATGCACAAGAACGGAGGCTATAAATCCACCGACAAGACCGCCAATATGGGCCCCGTTATCCACTGCCTGCACGGTAAACCCAAATATCAGGTTAATCCCGAGTATGACAAGCACGTTCATGCCAAGTGTACGGAAAAACAGCCGTTGATGGGCAAGTCCCAGATATAAAAGGGCCCCGAAACAGCCAAAGATAGCACCACTGGCTCCGGCTGACACCTGTTCATTCATAGCAAAGCTGACCGTCGATGCAAATACACCTGCGGCAAAATAAATGATAATAAAGCGCGTTGTGCCGTAAATACGTTCTGTGATGCCGCCAATAAAAAACAACGCCAGGCTGTTCATAAACAAATGCAGAAAACCGATATGAAGGAACATAGCAGTAACCAGGCGCCACCATTCTCCGTCTACAATTCCCGGATTGTATTTCGCTCCAAGCTCGATGAGAGTGTTGACGTTCATACTGCTTCCCGATTGCTCCAGCACTAAAAAAATCATGGCAAGCAGTGCCAGCACAATATAGGTCACAATCGGCTTCCCGCTTGAAAAAAAGGACATGTCCTGCTCTTCAAGCTCCCGCTGCTTTTTTTCCGCCTGCCGGCGGTAAAAGGAGGCTCTTTGTTCATGCTCTTCGGGTTCGAGCTCTTCTTCCAGGCCGCCCCATGCCCATTCATTGGTTTTTAGATACGTACTGACAGAAGGGGGCGCATCCGCCAGGCCCCGCCCGTTGTCATCGGCGAACAAAAAGGAGCGGGCTTCGCGGTCTCCGCTCTCCATCGGCTCTGTCATATCTGCCGGAGGATAAGAAGTAATATATACGTTCGCAAATTTTGCTTTCCTTAAGGCGAGCCGCCGTTTCCACCCGTGAAAGCTTTTTTCCGCTTCATGCCTGTCTTCTTCCAGCCGCCCGAGACGTTCATATTCCACCCGTGCCATGCGCACAATCCAGGGCTGTCCGTCCACATCCCCCTGAAGCCATACGCGCTTCCGGTCCGGACCGACGTCAATCAGGCGGAAGGATTCTTCCTCCATAAGCTGCTCTGTAAATTTCCAAAACTGGTGAGCTTCCCGTTTAGACATCCGAACGCCGTCCTTCTTCCACTATTTCTCTTAAATATGATGCTGCCTGATTGAATTCGCTAAACTCTTTTACTGTATTTGCCGAAGGTCCTGCTTTCTCCCCGCGGGTGTTCACATAGATAGCTTCCCATCCTGCATTTTCCGCTCCCCTTATATCGTGGGCCCACGAGTCACCGACAAACAGCGCCCGTTTTTTCCGGCTATCCATAAGCTGCAGCGCTTCATCAAAAATTGCCGCTTTCGGCTTCGGAGCTTCGGCCATTTCAGAAATAAAAAGATGACGGTGGTCGATCCAGCGATCAAGCTCAAGCTGATAAAACTTTTCTTTCTGCAGTTTCTCTGACCCATTTGTAATAATACCGAGGCGGACGCTGCTTTTTGTGAGCGATTCCAACAAACCAGGTACACTCTCAAACAGTTCGCTGAATTCCGGCAGCCGCTGCTCATACTCCTGATGAAACTCGAGTGCTTCCCGGCGTGACGCCGGGAGCCCAAACACGTGCATCGTTTCTGCATACCGCTTTACCCGGTACTGCTCCTGCGTAAGAGTGCCTTCCTCGTATTCCCGCCAAAACAAATCACAGTGATATTTAAACACCTCGAACCACTTATCTTCATGAACGAACGGAGCTTCTTTATTCATCTGCTGTCTGATGGAAACAAACACAGCTTTGATTGTTTTTTGAAAAGCTTTTTCGTGATCGTAGAGGGTATTGTCCAGATCGAAACAAATCGTTGTCCAGCGCATGTACTTGTGCCACCTTTCTTCCTTCTATTATAGCAACCTCCCGCTAAAGGCGAAATCAAAAGGAAAAGAAAGAAACAATGTACAGCACCACAACCACCACACCGCCTCCAAAGGAGCTTAACGCATTCACAGCGTTGTTTGTCATCCATGAAATGCCCGAGGCGTGAATGGTTTCCCTTCCATGATGGACTGCAGCTTCCGTATAGGACCCACATACGCTGCAGCGATTCATCCGTTCTGTATAGGCTCCGAGAAATGTATCAATAAAGCAGCCGCATACGCCAGCAGCACTTACAACAATAAGCATAAAGACATTCGGCTCCGAAGAAATAAAATAAACTACCCCTCCCACAAGCAAAGCACCGCCAAAAGCTCCCAGCGTTCCTGCTCCGGAAACCGCTCCGGAAAAACCGTTTTCTATTCGTTTTCGGCTGCGCACGTGAAACGGCCGGCCACCAAACCGGCGGCCAAGCTCTGACGCCCACGTATCCGCATTTGCTGCCGCCGCTGCACCTGCAGCAGCAGCCAAAAACCCTTCCCAAGAAGCGGCGCTGGACAAAGCAGCAAATATAAGCATCGGTCCTCCATTCGCCCATACCTGCCCGCTGTCCCGCTGTTCCTTTTCCTGTTTATTTAAACGTGACAGAGCTGTCGAACTTACAAAAAAAGTAAGCAGCGCTGCTGCCCCCAGCCCTCCTGTCCATGTGTATATAAGCGTGCCGAGCACTCCGGCTGATACCGTTGCGGTAAACGTTAATGATCCTTTTTGCCAAATCATCATTAAAAACAGCACGAATACTAAACCGAGTGCCGTTTCACCCCACATGAATAAGGCCTTCGCTGCTGATAAGGGTTTGGACCGGCACGTCGTGCGCTTCCACCGGAATACACTCCTGAAGCTGAAAAGGATGAATCAGGGAGGCCGTAGCAAAATCCGCCCGGTTTAAAAAGCGGTCATAGTATCCGCCCCCGAACCCAACGCGGTAGCCCTGCCTGTTAAATACAAGACCAGGCACAAGAACAAGATCCAGCTGCTCCGGAGGCACCAGGGGACAGACACTTTTTTTAGGCTCATATATCTGACCGATCGAGCGCTCGAGCTCACCGAATTCCTGTATTTCATAAAAATCCATTCCGCGTTGCTCAGGTTCAATTTTAGGTACACACATCCGCTTTCCCTGCTGCCATCCCGTTTCAATAATCGGCCCGGTATTTATTTCATTTTTGAGCGAAACAGTTACAGCAATCGTCTCCGCCTGTTTCCATCCGCTCCATTGGAATAAGTACTCATAAATCTTTTTTTCTGCCGCCAGGCGATCACTTCCGGAAAGATTTTGATAGGCGCTGTTTACCTGCTGCCGGAGCATATGTTTATTCAATTATTTGCCCTCCCATGTCTTTTCATTGGACCATGCTTTAAAGACAAAAGAAAAAGCAGCTGGGAGATGTAATCTCCTGCTGCTTATTTCGTTTCGCGATGAAGAGTGTGCTTTCCTAAACGAGGAGAATATTTGTTCAACTCAATACGCTCAGGGTTTGTGCGTTTATTTTTGCTGGTGATGTAATTACGGTCACCAGTCTCTGTGCAGGCAAGCGTTACTTGTACACGCATGTGATTCCCTCCCTACTTTCGTACATTTTTCATACTTAGTAATACTATCAGATTCCTATTTGTGCTTCAAGTCTGTGATGTTAGTTTTTCTCAGGAAAGTTAAGAATATTTTTTGTAAAAGCGGCAAATCAGTAAAAAGTGTTAAGAACAAAACAACTTGCTGCAGTCTTTTATTCCAGCAGGATTACTGTTCTTCCCCGTCGCCGCCGGAGTTTTCTTCGTCTCCTGCGTTTTCTTCATTGTCGTCCGTGGTTTCGCCATTTTCTTCATTTTCACCTTCAGCTTCGTCTTCGCTGTTTCCGGCTCCCGGACGTTCTTCCTTAAGATTCACATATGCCTGCATCGTATCAGCGGCAATGCTGTTGGCGATACCCGAGCGTCCACCCTCATCACTCGAATAAGCGTTAGGAACCACTACCGCAATCGCTATCTCCGGGTCTTCATACGGCCCGTAGGCGATAAAGGTCTGGTTGTTTACCTCTACTACTTCATTGTCGCTTTCTCTGCGGACACTGCGCTGGGCCGTCCCTGTTTTCCCGGCAATTTCCATATTTACGTCCGTGAAATAGCTGTCCGCGGTTCCCAAATCCGTGTTTACCACATCGTACATACCTTCCTGGGCAATATCAAAGTATTCTTTGTCAATATTAACCCGGTTCAGCATTTCTGGTTCAAACTGGTGAAGCACTGCACCCATTTCGTCCGTATTACGGTTTGGTTCACGAATTTCTTTCACGAGGTGAGGCTCCATCCGTTTACCGTCGGAAGCAATAGTCGCGGAATACTGCGCCAGCTGCAGCGGTGTGTACGTGTCAAGCTGGCCGAAGGAGAAGAACAACAAGCTGCCTGGCACCTGCCTCCCAGCATTTAAACCAGTAGCTTCTGATGGCAGATCGATGCTAGTTTCCACCCCAAGCCCGAACTGATGATAATAGTCTCTCATTGTCGCATATGCCTCGTCCACCTTTTGATCGTTGAAACCATCGCCGCTTCCATACTCATAGTCCATCAGCCGCATCGCAATTTCGGACATAAATATGTTGGATGATTCCTGGATAGCACCGACAATATCTATTGTGCCGATTTCGTGAGAAGATTCGACTTCTCCTCCTGGGCCTGGAAGGTCAATCGGCCTGTCATTAATTTTTGTATCTTCCGTGATAACTTCCTCTTGGAGGCCGATCATGCCTGTTGCCGGTTTGATTGTCGACCCCATCTCGTACGTATTCGTTACGTTCCCGAGTTGATCATCATAACCGTTCATAGCAAGTATTTCCCCTGTATTCGGATCGATTGCAGTCACATAGGCCTGCTGATCGTTTGGAAACGACCCCTCCGACTGCCCCATCTGATTATCAAGTATCGTCTGTACTTCCTGCTGCAGATCCATGTCAATCGACAACACGAGGTCATTGCCACGGCTTCCGTTATTCGTCTCCTCGGCGTCATCATCCTCACCGCTGACAGTTCCCTTTTTGCCCCTCAGCGTGTCTTCATAGTATTCCTCGAGAAAGCTCTGGCCAACCTCGTCGGAGCGCTGATACCCTTTAGCAAGAAACTCGGATACGGTTTCTTCAGGGATAGACCCCACCTTCCCGTAAAGGCTCTGGAAGGCCTGCGTATACTGATAGTCACGCCGGAAGTCTCTCGTTACATCCACGCCTTCGAGTTCATCGAGACGTGCGCTGATCGCCGTGGCCTCTCCTTCTGTCAAATCCCGTTTAACGCGCTGCGGGGAGTCATAGTACCCCGAAATCATTTCACTCCAGATAGCTACAACTTCCAGCTCTTCGTCACTGATATCATTCAGTTGTTCATCAGTAATCCGGTCGAGCTGTACTTCATATGGATCTTTATCATTTTCCATCAGGCGCTCTTCTTCTTTGTCTGAGACAAGCTCCTCCGCTTCACTTTCACGAGTTAACAGCCAGTAGTCCTGCAAGTTTCTTTCCGGCATGCTCTCACGGTCTGTTTCCTCTTCATCAAATTCAATCAGTTCAGCCAGTTCTTCAGCCGTCTGGAGGCGTTCTTCATCCTCATAGCTTCTCTGGTTCGTATACGTTAAAGTCAGAATAAGATTATTATCCACCAGCTCGGTTCCATTGCGGTCGTACATAATTCCGCGCGGAGCATCGACCCGGCTCGCCGATGTGGAGGCCGTTTCATTCACGTCCTCTTCATACGTATCACCTTCAACGATCTGTACGTATCCAAGCCGCAGGATCAATATTGAAAACAATATAAAAACAGCGAAAAAAAGTACGTTCAGCCGAAAAGGAATGGAAGGTTTTTTATTTTTTCTGGAAGCCACACGCAATCCCTCTCTTAATATATGTAAGTTTGCTTGTTTCCAGTTAAGTATAGCATAGAAAAAAGCCGCTGCCGAACTTCTGCTCTCTTCCTAAACAGAAAAAGTCCGTTCCCGGAAACCGGGAACGGACTCTTTAAATATATTATTTAGCTGCCTGATAGTTCTTTTCAACTTCGTCCCAGTTTACAACATTCCAGAATGCTGCTACATAATCCGGACGACGGTTTTGATACTTCAGGTAATACGCGTGCTCCCAGACATCAAGGCCGAGAAGTGGAGTTTTACCTTCCATGATCGGTGAATCCTGGTTGAGCGTATCCATAAGCTCAAGCTCGCCGTTGTTTAATACGAGCCAAGCCCAGCCGGAACCAAAACGTCCAACTGCTGTTGCGCCGAATTCTTCTTTGAACTTGTCAAAGCTTCCCCATTTGCTCTTAATGGCATCTGCCACTTCGCCTTTTGGTTCGCCGCCGCCATTAGGGCTGAGAAGCTTCCAGAAGATGGAGTGGTTGGAGTGGCCGCCGCCGTTATTTCTTACTGCGGTACGGATATCTTCAGGTACAGCGTTCAAATCGCTGATCAGTTCATCAACGCTCTTGTTTTGAAGATCGCTGTGATTTTCCAAGGCTGAATTTAATTTTGTCACATACGTGTTGTGGTGTTTATCATGGTGAATATTCATTGTCTGCTCATCAATATGAGGCTCCAATGCGTTTGGTGCATAAGGTAGATCTGGTAGTTGATGTGTACTCATACAAAATGCCCTCCTTGAAAGTTCTGGTGATTTGTTCAAAGTGACTTTGCGTTAATTTAGTATACAAAATTACACTTAGTCTACTTTTACTTTACCAAAACAATTCTTATTTTTCAAATCGGCTTTCTGCTGTAATCAACTAGAAAGCCTGCCAAAGTTGATTATTCCCTTATACTTCTTCTTTAAACATAAAAATCTAACCAGCTTTCGCTGCACATGGAAAAACCAGCCCCTCAAAAGCGTCTATATTCCCAATTTGCCACGTCCCGCCCAGAGCTGTCTTCAAAATAAAAAAACTTCTCCGGCCTTTGCGGAAAAGTTAGCTGTCCAGTTATATAAAAATGAGTATTTAACATAATAATGGCGGAGGAAGAGGGATTCGAACCCTCGCGAGCCGTAAAGCTCCTAACGGTTTTCGAGACCGTCCCCTTCAGCCGTACTTGGGTATTCCTCCAGATGCATATTTACCCACTGCTTCTTAAAGTGGTGGACCCTGTAGGACTCGAACCTACGACCGGACGGTTATGAGCCGTCTGCTCTAACCAACTGAGCTAAGGGTCCTTAAAAGCATTGCAGACAAAAAAATGGGGCGGTTGATGGGAATTGAACCCACGAATGCCGGAACCACAATCCGGTGCGTTAACCACTTCGCCACAACCGCCGTATGAGTATGTAAATATATTGGTAGCGGCGGAGGGGATCGAACCCCCGACCTCACGGGTATGAACCGTACGCTCTAGCCAGCTGAGCTACGCCGCCATGGCTCCGCAGGCAGGATTCGAACCTGCGACCAATCGGTTAACAGCCGATTGCTCTACCACTGAGCTACTGCGGAATGTGTTACTGCCGTTTTTACGACAGTAATTACTATATCATTTCCTTAAAAACGCGTCAAACAGATTTTTGTATTTCTTTAAACAAGAATTATTATAATATAAATGGCATTCACTAGCAATATACCGCCCTTTATAACAACGCTTGCGACAAACCCGCCGACAGACCCTACACCAATTTTACCAAGCTGCTTCCACGATTTCTGGCCTCCGATTAACTCTCCAATAACAGCTCCGGCAAGTGCGCCAATCAGAATGCCGGCGACCGGAATGATAAACGGACCGACAACCAGACCGATCAGGCTCCCCCAGATGCCGTATTTCGTACCTCCACTCCGCTGGATACCATAATAATTAGCCGCGTAATCAATTACAAACAGCAGCACCGCAATAACTGCCTGAATCACCCAGTAAACTACACCGATATCTGCAAACCCATAGCCCAGTGCAAACATAAGGGCAGCAGCTGCGTGAAAAATACCACCCGGCAGAATCGGATAAACAACCGCGACAAGCGCCAGTGTGTAGCACGCAATCCCCAGTAAATACCATATCAGTTCCATACGTACCTCCCTTTGCAGATGTATGATTATTCTATAGCCGCTTTTCTCTCTATATAATCAATAAAAAAGAAGGAGGCGATCCTCCTTCTTTTTCTTATGAAACCTCCCGGTCATCCAGTACCGTTTCGGCAATATTTACAGAATGGTCGCCGATACGCTCTAAATTACTGATCATGTCGACAAACACGATACCGGCAGAACCAGAGCATCTGCCTTCATTCAGACGCAGGATGTGTTTTTTACGCAGCTTCCGCTCCATCTTATCAATATCTTCTTCCTGTCTGGCAACCTGCTGGGCAATCTCATAATCATCTTTTTCAAGTGCTTCGACAGCACGGTTAAATGTGCTGATCGTCAGCGTGAACATTTCATTTAAGTCTTTGTACGCTTCTTCTGAAAGCGTCACTTTATTGGTCAGCTGATAGTCCACAAGCTCCATCACATTTTCCATGTGATCGCCGACACGTTCAATGTCGCGGACAGTATCCATCACAACTGAGTGTTTCCGCGAATTTTCCTTAGACAAAGAGCGGGCGGAAATACCGATCAAATAATCCGTAATATTTTTGTCCAGATTGTTGATCGCTTCTTCGTACCGGACGATGTTTTCCGCGTCCTTTTTATTTTTGGTCTCCAGGTAACTTTCGCTCTTCTGGAGGCCTTTACCTGCATATTCCGCCATCCGCAGGGTTTCGAGCTTCGCCTGGTCGAGCGCGATCGCCGGGGACTGCTGGATAAAGGCCGGATCGAGGTGCTTGGCTTTGTACTCGATTTCGTCCCCTTTGCCCGGCACGAGCTTCGTGACCAGGTAGGCCAGCGCCCCGACAAACGGCAGCTGGATCAGGGTGTTGGACACGTTGAAAATCCCGTGCGCAAACGCGATCGTCATCGGCGGATTCAGGTTCAGCCACTCCTGCAGGTTGCCGATAAACAGCGTGTATGGCACGAGCAGGATCAGGATGATCGTGGCGCCGATCAGGTTGAAGATCACGTGGGTGAGCGCCGCCCGCTTGGCCGCCACCGACGCCCCGATCGCGGCGAGCACTGCGGTGATGGTCGTCCCGATGTTGTCACCGAACAGCACCGGCAGGGCCGCGTCGAGCGGCATCGCCCCCTGGTTGTAGAGCTCCTGCAGCAGCCCGATCGTCGCCGACGAGCTCTGCAGCCCGATCGTGAAAATGATCCCGATCGCGAGGCCGAGCAGCGGGTTCTCGCTCATGCTGATCGTCAGCTCCCGGAAGGCCGGCAGGTCTTCGAGCGGGGCGACCCCGTCGCCCATCAGCGTCAGGCCGAAAAAGATGGCCCCGAACCCGAACACCGACTGGCCGATGTTGCTGACTTTTTTGTTTTTAAAGAAGAAGATCAGGATCGTCCCCGCAAACAGGATCGGCAGGGCGAACTCCTCGATTTTGATCCCGATGATAAAGGCGGTGGCCGTCGTCCCGATGTTGGCCCCCATGATCACCCCGATCGCCTGGCGCAGCGTCATGAACCCGGCGCTGACCAGGCCGACGACGAGCACGGTGGTGCCGGTGCTCGTCTGGATCAGGATGGTGACGATAATCCCGACCAGCACGCCCATGAACGGGTTGGTCGTAAATTTATCGAGCAGGTCCCTCAGCTTGTCGCCCGCGATCTTCTGCAGGCCGTCGCCCATGTATTTGATCCCGAACAGGAAAATCCCCAGGCCGCCGAGAAACGTAAATATCAGCGTTTGAATATCCAAACTCCCTCATCCCCTTAATCACTTTATGTATTCTGTCCTTTTTTGCCACACCCAATCTATTTTTAAAGTAAATTGAATGGTTTGTAAAGGAAATATTACTTTTTCCCAAAGTTATTTAGCTTTTGTTTTTTTCTTAAAAAAAAAGAGCAAGCCGCAGCTTCCTCTTTTTTCATGATTAACCATTAATATGGTAATTACTGTTCTTTTACAGCTGTCTCAAGACGCTTGACACGGATGCGCGTCCCATCCACAGATGTTACCTCTATTTCTTCTTCAGCATTCAGCCACTGATCGCCGCTGGTAGCACTGTAACGCTCTCCCTCAATATCAATCGTACCTGTCGGGCGGAAAGGAGTAACGGTGGTCCCCGTTTTGCCGACCAGTCCTTCATACGTCTGATTCATAGAGTTATAGCCCTGTTCGCTTGTCAAACTGTCCTTAAGCATCAGCTTCGACCATAGATCCCGGCGGGGAAAAACCTTCAGGAAAAACATCGCTGAAATGGCTCCGGCCAAAAAGCCGAAAATAACGAGTACTCCGTATATGATAGTAGGAGTCGGCACAGCGATCGATACTCCCATTAGCAAAAGACCTACAATAGAGACAGTTCCGTCTCCAATAAGCTTCCCGTCAAGCAGGATCAGCCCAAGACCGGCTGCATATAATACAAGCACCCAGATACCGGCTGCCCCTTCAAGATGATAGGAAAAGAATAAGACCATAAAGGCTGTTCCCAGAATAAAAAATAAGCTTTTGGACTTAACTAGAAACTCTGAGATTAAAAACATCGTTCCAAGAAAAACGACAATAAAGCCGACACTCGGGTTCGCTAACCATTCCATTGTATATACTCCCTTCCATAAACTTCTGTAATCACTGACTAATACGACTCGTAAAAGCTTGGTAATCATATATACGCGTAAACACCCGTAATCGTTTCACAATTATTGTAACTCTTCTTCCTGCCAGTTGTCAGCTGTAAGCGTCTTCTTCGCATAAAAAAGAGGCCCCGCGGCCTCTTCTCTTTTTACTAATATTATGCTGATTCTTCAGAGTCGCTGTTAAACCACCCCTGCACGGAATCAAGCATTTGTTCGAGGAAAGCAACGATGCGCGAAAGGAAATTCTGCGTATCTTCACTGTTTACAAAGCTGTCGATGTTTTCCGAAGCTTTATCAAGCTGACTCTCCATCTGCGACCAGTCGATATTTAAATTCTGCATCCGGTCAAATAAGGAAACGAGCTCATCTGTCTGCTCTTCGCTCAGTTCAATATTCATATCGCCTGACACATTTTGCACAATGACCCGGATATCTTCCGTATTATTAATCTCCGTATTGTTTATTTCCTGCTTAATCTGTGTAATCAGTGTTGTTGCTTCTTCTTTGCCGATATCTTCGCCAAGCTCAGAAGTTTTGGCAATCTCTTCGTTTGCCACCTGTTTTTGATCCTCGGATATATTGACATTGTTCTGCTGTTCGTAGGCTTTTAAGATCCCGGTCAGTGCTGCCGTTCCAGATACCTCAAACGGAGCTGTCACGTAAACCTCTGCATCCTCCACACCCGCTGTTGCCAGCGCGTTTGCATACATTCCTTCTGTAACTGTATCTATTTTGTTCGTTTCAATATCGATGCCTTCTCCGTCTTCAGCTGCAGTAATCCTTGCAGAAGATAACGCGCGCGAGCCAATTTCAGAGCTGCTTAAATAATCTCCGAGGTACTGGTACTCTTCTTCATTTGTGACCTCTACAACCGGTACTTCCCCTTCAGTCACATCCATCTCTTCAAGCAGAGAACTTCTTTGATCTGAAGACAGATCCTGGCCGAGTGTCACTGTTACATCCCCAGCTGCAGCGTCCGCTGACGCCTGCTGACTTACCCCAAGAACCCCTAACGTAACTACCCCGGCTGCTAATGTCTGCTGCCACCACTTCATTATGTTCAACTCTCCTTCTTATGCCCTTTCATTTCCAATCCCGTACTTTGATGACCAATATTTTTATATTCGTCGCATCTATAGTCGTAAGCCCGGGGAAAAAGTTACATCACCCGCATTCTTTCGTTAGTTTCTCATCATTTTACAAAATACCGTCTTTTACACTTCCGATTTCCGCTCTCTGGAAGCAACTGCTTGCCAAGAGTACACACCCACTGATACAATTACGATGTGTTATAGACCACTATTAACTATTGTTGTTGCACTAGACGAGGCACGAAATAAATTCACCAATATAAAGGGGCGAATGGATACATGAGCCAAATAACCCACCGCAGCGAAACCCGAGCAGTCAAAGTAGGTAATGTGACGATCGGTGGCAGTAATGAAGTAGTAGTACAAAGCATGACCACAACAAAAACTCACGATGTGGAAGCGACCGTCGCAGAAATTCACCGCCTTGAAGAGGCCGGATGCCAGATTGTCCGCGTCGCATGCCCACAAATGAAGGATGCTGAAGCAATTCCGAAAATTAAACAGCGCATCAATATTCCGCTCGTTGTCGATATCCACTTCGACTATAATATGGCCTTGAAAGCTATTGAAGGCGGCGCTGATAAAATCCGGATCAATCCGGGCAATATCGGGAAACGGGAAAAAGTGGAAGAGGTTGTTGAGGCCGCCAAAGCCAAAGGCATTCCAATCCGTATCGGTGTAAACGCCGGCTCCCTCGAAAAACGGATCCTTGATAAATACGGATACCCAACTGCAGACGGAATGGTCGAGAGTGCTCTCTACCATATTTCTATCCTTGAAGAGCTCGGCTTTTACGATATCATCGTTTCGATGAAAGCTTCAGACGTCCACTTGGCTATTGAAGCTTATGAAAAAGCGGCTCAGGCATTCAGCTACCCACTTCACCTGGGGATTACTGAATCAGGCACTCAATTCGCAGGCACAGTCAAAAGTTCTGCCGGACTCGGAGCTATTCTAAGTAAAGGAATCGGAAGCACACTGCGTATTTCTCTCAGTGCCGATCCGGTAGAGGAAGTAAAAGTCGGACGCGAACTGCTGAAAACATTCGGCCTCGCATCCAACGCAGCTACACTTATCTCATGTCCTACCTGCGGACGTATTGAAATCGATTTGATCAGCATCGCCAATGACGTGGAAGAATATATTTCCACCATTAAAGCTCCGATTAAAGTAGCCGTGCTCGGCTGCGCTGTTAACGGCCCCGGCGAAGCACGAGAAGCCGATATCGGTATTGCCGGTGCAAAAGGCGAAGGTCTTCTATTCCGCCACGGAGAAATCATCCGGAAGGTTCCGGAAGAAACCATGGTGGAAGAGCTAAAGATCGAAGTTGATAAAATTGCTGAAGAGCACTACGCTAAAGAAGCAGAAAAAGAACGGGAAGCTAAAGAAAAAGAACTGACAAATTAAACTCTCGACGCAAAAAGCTCCACCCATTAAGGGCGGAGCTTTTTTGTTTCACCTGTTATTGCTGCAGCACCTATGGTTATGCCGGTGCTGCTTCCTTTTGTTTCGCTTTTTTGCATTCGGCACAAAGTCCGTAAATTTCAAACTTATGCCCGGTCACTTCAAAGCCGCCGTCAACGTTTTCATTCAGCCAGTCCATCGGGCACGTCTCAATTTCTCTCGTTTTTCCGCACTCGAGACAGATAAGGTGGTGATGATGGGCCGTTGTTGAACAGGAAAAACGAAAATGCATTTCTCCTTCAAGCTCTGTCATCTCGAGAATATCCATTTCCTCGAATATGGAGAGGTTGCGATAGACAGTATCCACACTCATTCCCGGATAATTTTTCTGCAGGGAATGCAGTACTTCCTTCGCTGTCAAATAGCGTTTTTCATCTGAAAAAAGCTGGAGCAGTTCTTCACGCTTGGCTGTATATTTAAATCCCTGATCCTTCATAATATTAAGCGCTTTGGTGACGTTCATATTTAAGCCTCCTGTTTCTTTTCCAGTTGATCCATGCTCTGAGAACTAAAGTGGCAAAAAGTATAAAAGCAGCGGTCACTACAGTGCCGCCTCCCGACGCAATGCCAAAAAATATGGATCCAGTCACACCGGCCGCCACAGAGGCTTCTCCGATAATAACAGCAATCAGAAGCATTCGTTTAAAGCCGGAGGCCCACTGCATTGCGGCCGCTGCCGGCAGCGTAATCAGCGCTCCGGCAAGCAGCACGCCGACCACCTGCATCGATGCAGAAATAACAATCGCAAGCAGTACAGCAAGCAGTACATTGAACATCTTAACTGGTATTCCAGCAGCAGCTGCCATTTCTTCATCGAAGGAAAGAAACATCAATTCTCTGCCAAACGCTGCAAGCAGCCCGAGGGCAGCGATTGTCATTACTCCGATAAACCAAAGATCTTCCATCTGTACGGAGACTACACTTCCAAACAGATAGCCGTACCACTCCGTCACCCCGTCAGCGGATATAGACATAAATACGGCGCTCAGTCCGACCGCTGCCGCCATTAAAATCGGGGCGGCAAGCTCCTGGAAGCCCCCGTAGGTGTGACGTACCCGTTCAATGATCAACGAGCCGGCAAATGCAAATACAAAGCCGCTGTATAACGGATTGATATCCCAAAAAGCCTGCAGATTACCGGCGAGCACTCCTGCCGTCACTCCGGCAAGGGTAACGTGAGCGAGGGAATCTGCTATCAGCGAGGACCGGCGCACGACTAAAAATGAGCCGATCAAAGGGGCTGTCAAGCCGATCAGCACCGCTGCTATAATGCTTCGTTCCACAAAATTAATATCAAACATAGCCGTCACTCTCTATTCTTTATTTTACACAAGGATTGCTTTTCTGTGCTATTGATTTGCTTTGTCCGTCCATTTCGTCTCTTCCCACGGACGCTGACGTATTCGCCCAGTGGCTTTTTCAGCCAGTACAACGAATGTCCATATAAGAAATGAAATGACTGCGATTGTGCCGCCTGAGCTCAGATCATAATAATATGAAGCAAAAAAGCCGGCCAGAACGGCTGTTTCCCCGAAAAGCACCGCGTATAAAAACATGCTCTTGAAGGTGGAAGCAACCCGGAGCGCCGCTGCTGCCGGCAGGGTAATTAAAGCGGAAACGAGCAGCACTCCCAAAATAGATATGGAAGAAGCAACTATGACCGCTGCGATACCGGCAAATAATAAATTCACTCTCTGCACCGGGATCCCGTTTACGGCAGCCTGCTCTTCATCGAAAGCCAGGAATAATAATTCTTTATAAAACAGCAGAAACAACAGGAGTGATACGGCAGAAATAGCACCAATCACCACTGCGTCTGTGGCATTCACCGTAAGAATGCTTCCAAATAAATAGTTAAACAAATCATTATTAAAGCCATCCGCCAGAGAAATAAAAACGACTCCGAGCCCAATGGCTGAAGCCATCACTACCGGTATGGAAAGCTCCTGAAACGTTTGAAACCGCCGACGCAGATACTCAATCACAAACGATACGATGAACGTAAATAAAATACCGGTATAAAGCGGGTTCCATTCGCTGAGCCATACCCAGAATGAAGCGAGCCAAAGATGAAAGGCGATGCCGGTCAGCGCTGTATGCGACATCGCATCGGCGATCATCGGCGTTTTTCTGACTACTACGAACACACCTGCAGCCGGAGCAACCGCGCCGATCATGAGACCGATGATGAGCGCATATCTTAAAAAGTCAAATTCCAGAAAAATCATCAGGCTCCTCCTGCATGGTGATCGTGCTCATGGTGGATAATATGCACCTCGTGTCCGTAAGCGCCGGCAAGATCACTTTCTTCAAACTCCCGTGTCGTTCCGTGAAAATGAAGCTGCTGGTTCAGGCAGGCTACTTTTGTCACGTATTTGGTCATCGCTCCTACATCATGGGTAACAAGGATAAGAGTAATACCCTTCTCTCTGTTCCAGTGGCTCAGCCGTTCATAAAATGCCTGAGCGGATGCAGCATCCACCCCGACGGTCGGTTCGTCCAAAATCAGCACCTCCGGGTCGCTCACAAGGGCACGTGCAATAAACACCCGCTGCTGCTGCCCCCCGGAAAGCCGGCCCATATTCTTCTTTTTATAGCCGAGCATATCCACCTGCTCGAGCGCTTCGTGAATACGCTGCTTGTCTTTACGATTCAAAAAACGGAGCAGCCCCTTTTTACCGTAAAGTCCCATAGCTACGACTTCATACACGGTCACCGGGAAGCCGGCATTAAAACGATTCGCTTTTTGAGAAACATAGCCGATCTTCGGCCATTGATGAAATTGGCGTACGGGCGTTCCAAACCATCGTACTTCTCCTCTGTAATGCTTGTGCAGCCCTAAAAGAATCCGGACGAGCGTAGATTTTCCCGAGCCGTTCGGCCCGACCAGACCTACGAAATCTCCGCGATTTATATTCATATTGATATCGTCCAGCACGAGCTCTGACTCGTAGCGAAACGAAAGATGATTCACTTCAAGCAGCGTATTTGTTGAATCTTCCACCGAGAAGCCTCCTTCTTTCCAAAAACAATTAAGAATCGTTACGATTTATTGATAGGAAAAGTATACAAAACCTTTTTGCTTCTGTAAATCTTCTTTGCTTAATCGTGTATACAATTCATGGTTATTCTTTGTATGATAGTTAGTAGTAAAGCAGTTAAACGAAATCAAATCCATTTCTAAGGAATGATGAGAATGTTTCAAGCGAAAGAAAAAGTCGCCGTTATTGATATAGGTTCCAACTCGATCCGCCTGGTAATTAATGAAGTGGACGAAAAGCGCGGGTACCGCGAGCTTCATAACTTAAAAATCGTCGCCCGTCTGAGCAACCATATCGACGACCAGAACGCACTCACCGAAGAGGGGAGAGATATTTTGCTGCATACTCTGCAGCAGTTTGAAGAAGTTCTCCGTTTTCACGACGTTCAGACTATTCATGCTGTAGCCACCGCAGCTGTGCGGGGCGCCTCCAACCGCGAAGAGGTTTTGCAGTATATTGAAGAACGCATCGATTTTCCCATCCGCGTTCTTTCCGGGGAAGAAGAAGCCTCCTATGGGTATCTTGCCGTAGTGAATTCCACCAGCCTTCCGGAGGGAATTACCATTGATATCGGGGGCGGCAGTACAGAGGTAACCATGTTTAAAAACAGGGAACTCGTGCGCACCCACAGCTTCCCCTTCGGCGCTCTGACATTAAAGCAGAAGTTTCTTCCAAACGATGACAAAATCACTTCGAGCAACCTGAAGCAGATGAATAAATGGATCGAAAAACAATTTCAAAAAGTGTCCTGGCTGCGAGAAGAAGGGGAAAATCTTCCGGTCGTCGGTATCGGCGGCAGTTCCCGGAACATGGTGCTGGTGCACCAGGCTTCCATCAATTATCCCCTGGCCGGCCTGCATCAGTATTCCATGAGCGGTGACGATATCGCTGAAACAATGGAGCTTCTTGAAAAATCAAGCTTATCAGAACGCGAAAACATCGAAGGGCTTTCCAAAGACCGGGCGGACGTCATTATTCCGGCGGTGCGGATTATTTCCCAGCTTTATAAGCATATCGATGCCTCCTACTATTTAATCAGCAACAAGGGCCTCCGCGACGGACTGTTGTTTGAAGAACTGCTCCGGGATAAAATATATCCCCATTTTCCGGACGTGATCGAGGAAAGCTTTTATCAGCTGAACCGGGAATTCGAGATTAACCCGGACTATGTGGATGAAGTCGGAAACATTGCTTCTTCCATGTACAACAGCTTGGAGCCGTATATTCCAAAATCCTATCTGCATGAAGACAACCACCGCCTTCTGAACCGCGCAGCCCAGGTTCTTTATATCGGGGAGTACATCAGCTCGGAGGCAAGCAGCCAGCACACCTTCTATATTTTAACCAACCGTTCCATCGATGGCATTACGCATGAAGAGCGGATCGCCATGTCACTTGTGTCTTCCTTCAAATCTAAATCGATGTTTAAACAGTTTGCGAAACCGTTCCGGCCGTATATGCAGAAAAACAGCCTGAAACGGCTGGAATTCCTTGGCAGCATTTTAAAATTCTCTTATTCGCTTAACCGCACGCGCCGCAATATCGTTTCGGGGCTTGGCATTGAAAAAGAAGGCAAAGAGCTTCATTTCCATATATACTGCCGCGAGGGGATGCATTCCACTTTTGAAGAAGCCAAAGCAGATAAGTATAAAAAACACCTGGAAAAAATGATCAACCGCGAGATTGTGCTTCACTTCCACGAACAGTCGCCGGTTTCTGCTTTTTCCAGCTGAACAATGCTTTTTTCGTGAATCTTTACATGCGCTTAACATTTCGTTGATACAATTGGCCCAGGAGTGACCAGGGTGTAAAGAAAGGCGGATTCTACAATGACCGAAACGACTCAGACACATATTGACCTTGAAAATCCGGCATATTATAACAACCGTGAGATCAGCTGGCTTGCGTTTAATGAGCGGGTGCTCGAAGAAGCCCTCGACGAGACCAATCCGCTCCTTGAACGCCTGCGTTTTTTAGGCATTTTCAGCTCCAACCTGGATGAATTTTTCATGGTCCGGGTCGCAGGGTTAAAAGATCAGGTAAAAGCAGGGTTCAATAAACCTGAAAACAAAGCCGGGCTCACGCCGAAGCAGCAGCTCTCGGCCATCACCGAAAAAAATTCGGAGCTCGTGCGGCTGCAGGATCATTTTTTTACGGAAACGGCTGTTCCGCTGTTAGCCTCGGAAAACATCCGCTTTCTTTCGACGCTTGAATTAGACAGCGGCCAGTATCAATATATCCAGGAGTATTTCATGGCGAGTATTATGCCGGTTCTCACACCGATGGCTGTGGATGCCTACCGCCCGTTTCCCATGCTTTTAAACAAGTCCCTGAACCTGGCCGTCCGGCTCCAGAAAGAAGCCGGTGATGAAAAAGAGAGCATTGCCATTGTCCAGGTACCCGGGGTGCTCCCCCGCTTCCTTGTGCTTCCGTCATCCGACGGCAGCCGGGAGTACATTTTGCTTGAACAGGTACTGGCAGAATTTATCCATATGCTCTTCAAGGGGTTTACTGTCTTAAGTGCTTCTCCGTTCCGGATCACCCGCAACGCGGATTTAACCATTCATGAGGAGGGTGCCCGCGATCTCCTCCGCGAGATTGAAAAGGAATTAAAAAAACGCAAATGGGGCGCCGCTGTTCGTTTGGAATGCCAGCACGGCATGATGGATGACTATATTCTTGAGTTTCTGCTCGAAGCCCTCGAGATTCACCCAGACGACGTTTATACACTGAAGGGGCCGATCGATTTAACTTTCTTATTTCCGCTCTGTGAGGAGCTTGCCCCGGAATGGGAGCATCTTGTGTATGAGACGCTTATTCCCCAGCCGCCGGAGGATTTGATTACTGAGTCCGATGTGTTTAATGCTTCCGATGACCGGGACATTTTACTTCACCATCCTTATGAATCGTTCCAGCCCGTTATCGACTTTATTTCCACAGCGGCCGACGATCCGGACGTTTTAGCGATTAAGCAGACTCTCTACCGGGTCAGTGGGGACTCCCCTATTATTGCCGCACTGGCAAGAGCGGCGGAACAGGGGAAACAGGTGACGGTCCTCGTCGAGCTGAAGGCACGCTTTGATGAAGAAAATAATATCCAATGGGCGAAAACCCTTGAGAAATCCGGCGTTCACGTCATTTACGGGATTACATCATTAAAAACCCACAGTAAAATTGTGCTGATCGTCAAGAAGACAGCAGATGGCATCAAGAGGTATGTGCATCTTGGCACCGGCAACTACAACGATTCCACCGCTAAAGTGTACACCGATATGGGCATGATTACGACCCGTCCCTCCTTCGGTGAGGACGCCACTAACTTTTTTAATCATTTAAGCGGCTTTTCCCAGCAGCCGTACTGGAATGAAATCAGCACTTCTCCGGAAGGAATACGCGAGGAGCTGATTCATTTAATCCAGCGGGAAATTGACTGCCATCGCCAGGACGGAAGCGGGCATATTATCGCCAAAATGAATTCTTTAACAGATAAAGAACTCATTATTAAACTGTATGAAGCTTCCCGGGCCGGTGTCCGCATTGAACTTATTGTTCGTGGTATCTGCTGCCTGAAGCCAGGCATCCCAGGAGTGAGCGAAAGCATCACCGTCCGCAGCATCGTCGGCCGTTTCCTTGAGCATACCCGTATTTTTTATTTTGCCAACAGCGCCCGTGACGACTATTATTTGTCCTCGGCTGACTGGATGACCAGAAACATGGAAAAACGAATCGAAATCATGTTTCCTGTCTACGAACCTATTTTAAAAAAGCGGCTCAATGCCATTTTGGAGCTGATCCTGCAGGATAATGTGAAGGCAAGGGAGCAGGACAGCAGCGGTTATTATCATTACGTTGAGCCTGCGCCCGGAGAGCCCGCCGTTAACAGCCAGCTGGTATTGTTTGAGTGGGCATCGAGATTTCTTGATATGAACAACGAATAAAACAAGCACGCCTTCCGCAAGCATTCATGCGGGGCGTGCTTTTTGCTGTCCTTGTTTCTGGTTCCTTTTCCTGGGCTTCCAGAAATAAAAGAGCATGAATGCGTGACGCGCATTCATGCAGAAGACATTTACACCTCTGCCGGCATTAATTCATCCCGCCAGTCCGGCTTCCATTCTTTTTGTCTGAGCATCGCAATTTCGTGCTTATACGGTGGTTTTTTGTTTTTCTTGTCTGTGCCGACATAAGGTGTTTCCAGTATTTTCGGCACAGAAGCAAACGCCTCGTGATGCACAATTTCTGCTAACGTACTGTAGCCGATATAGCCGTAACCAATATTTTCGTGGCGGTCTTTGCCTGCCCCGCGTTCGTTTTTACTGTCATTAATATGAAGCACCTTCAGCCGGTCGAGGCCGACATAATGGTCGAACGACTCCAGCACGCCGTCCAGATCCCCTACGATATCGTAGCCTGCATCATGCGTGTGGCACGTATCAAAGCAGACACTCAGCTTATCGTTGTGAGTTACTCCACTGATAATCTCCGAAAGCTCTTCAAAGCTTATTCCGCACTCCGAGCCTTTACCCGCCATTGTTTCAAGCGCGATCTGCACCTTCTGATCCGGATAAATAACCTCATTTAAGCCCTCGATAATTTTTTTAATGCCTGCTTCTGTGCCGGCCCCGACGTGCGCCCCCGGGTGAAGAACAATCTGCTTTGCCCCGAGCGACTCGGATCTGCTGATTTCATTGCGCAGAAAATCCACACCAAGCTGAAATGTTTCCGGCTTGGTCGTATTGCCGATATTGATAATATAAGGCGCATGAACCACTACCTCTTCAATGCCGTTTTCTTTCATGTGGGCGTGCCCGTCTTCGATATTTAATTCTTCGATAGGTTTGCGCCGGGTGTTCTGTGGCGCTCCTGTATAAATCATCATCGCTGTCGCTCCGTACGAAGCCGCTTCTTCACTTGAACCAAGAAGCATTTTTTTCCCGTTCATCGATACATGCGAGCCTAAAAGCACAGTCATCACCTCAGTTGTTATTTTCGTTTGCGGCGGCGGGACGCCGTCTGGTCTGCCATCGCTTTCTTCTTATAGCCCGGCTTCACTTTTTTCGGTTTTTTCACCGGCATAGCGTCAGGAGCAGGCGCAGGCTTCCGTTTTGTCTGCTTGGAGGCAAACAGCGGCTTGGAGAGCTCGGTCCATGTTCCTTTGCGAAAGTCCATGAACGTAAAGCGGATACCCTGCTTTTGAAGAGAAAGAACGGCTTTCCGGTCGTCTTCTCCCATCAGAGTGTATGACTCTCCTGTCAGTCCGGCTCTCCCGGCACGGCCCGTCCGGTGAATAAAGTATTCCAGTTCCTCCGGCAGGCTGTAGTTAATAATGTGGGAAATACCCGGAATATCCATACCGCGGGCAGCAAGGTCGGTAGCTACCAGATACTGAACCTCAAGATTTTGAATCCGTTTCATAACCTGTTTACGCTGCCGCGAAGGCAGACCGCCGTGCAGCACTTCTACCGGATATTGTTTTTTGAACATTTCTCCGGCCAGTTCGTCCGCTTCCTCTTTCGTACTTGCAAATATGATAGCTAGAAATGGCTGCAGCCGGTCCACAAGCTCCATTGTCACCTCAAGACGGCTGCGGTGTCTGAGCGCGATGCCGTAATGCGTCATTTCTTTTGGCGTCGCATGCTCCGGCTTTACGTGCACATGCTTGGGATTGTTCATATATTTGCGCAGAAACGGCTGCAGGCTTTCCGGTACTGTTGCCGAAAATACCATCATCTGCAGGTTATCTGCCATTTTTCCGGCCACCGGATCAATTTCTTCCAGGAAGCCCATATCAAGCATCTGGTCTGCTTCGTCAATGACAAGCATGCTGACCGTGTGTACATTGATAACATTTTCTCCGACCATGTCCTTCAGCCGCCCTGGCGTGGCTACAATAATGTGCGGTGGGTTACGGAGCTGCTCCATCACTCTGGAGCGGTCCGTTCCCCCGGATACCTGCTTGGCACGTACCGAAGAGGTTTCATCTTCATCCGTAATTTCCTTCAGAACACCGAAAATCTGGCCGGCGAGCTCCCGGGTAGGCGCTGTAATGACTGCCTGCACTTCCGCTTTGGAGGTGTCGATTCTGCTCAGAATTGGCAGCAGATACGCAAGTGTTTTCCCTGATCCGGTCTGAGACTGGCCGATAACATCCTTGCCATTAATCGCGGCGGGCATCAGCCGTTCCTGAATATCCGTTGGTTTTTGAATTCGTTTTTTATCCAGCAGCCTGAGGGCATATGCCGGAATATTGTATTGTTTAAAGCGGTTTTCCACGCTGTTCACCTAACTCTCTTTTCATTTACGCATTTTTTGCATCTCCATATTTTATCATAGTTAAAATAGAAACCATAGCTTCTCCTCTGCTTCTATTCACAAAATATTAAAGGAATACATCCCTTCAGCCGTCCTTTCTTTTCAACCAGACACTTAGGTAGTATAATGAATCCAGAATCGTTTTACATGACTGCATACGTAAAGTCAGCGCGTACACGCAAGACCTCACGGTTCAAATTATGAAACAGGAGGCCTTTATGGAAGTAACAAAAATTTCACCACGTGGATACTGCTACGGCGTTGTCGATGCGATGGTAATGGCGAAAAAAGCCGCCGGTAACCAGGAGCTTCCGCGTCCAATCTATATTTTAGGCATGATCGTACACAATAAGCACGTGACTGACGCATTTGAAGAAGAAGGTGTCATTTCCCTCGACGGGCCCAACCGGCTTGAAATACTCCGGCAGGTAGATAAAGGGACAGTCGTATATACAGCTCACGGCGTTTCTCCGGAAGTACGTCAACTTGCTGAAGAAAAAGGACTGACCACCATTGACGCCACCTGCCCCGATGTTACCGTCACGCACGACTTAATACGGGAAAAACGGGACCAGGGCTATGAATTTATCTATGTCGGCAAGAAGGGACACCCGGAGCCGGAAGGCGCTGTCGGTGTCGCTCCGGACATTGTGCATTTAGTGGAAACGCTCGACGATCTTGAAAGCTTAAACATTAAGTCGGAACGGATTATCATGACTAACCAGACGACCATGAGCCAGTGGGACGTTTCCGACATTATGGACCGGGCGAGAGAAATTTATCCGCATGCAGAAATCCATAATGAAATCTGCAACGCCACCCAGGTACGCCAGGAAGCGGTAGCTGAACAGGCGAAGGATGTAGATCTCGTTCTCGTTGTCGGCGACCCGAAAAGCAACAACTCCAACCGGCTTGCCCAGGTGTCTGAACAGGTCGCGGGCACAACAGCTTACCGGATCAGCAACTTAACCGAGCTGGATTTAAGCTGGCTTGAAAATGTCAACTCTGTAGGTGTGACAGCAGGTGCTTCCACACCAACGTTAATCACAAAGGAAGTCATCCTGTTTATCGACCAGTACGATCCAAACGATTCATCCACATGGGATACCGAATCTCATATCGATAAATCAAAAATCCTCCCAAAAATCAAAGCAAAATCATAAACAAATCCCTCCGCTTGACCGCGGAGGGATTTTTTCTATTATGCCAGCCGAAACGGTTCGGTAGACAAAGCAGAAGCCAGCCATTCCACCTGCAGCCGGCCCTGGCTGCGGTGCTGCATTTCCTTCTGCACGCCTTTTTTCATAATTTTTTCCACGTGATGACCGGGATCTATCATCGTAAGGCCATCCATCGCCGCGTCCTGGGCTGTATGGAAATAAATATCGCCGGTAATGTACACATCCGCCTGCCTGGAAAGTGCCTGCTTCCAGTATTTATTGCCGTCGCCCCCGAGCAGGGCCACGCGTTTAACCCGCTCGGTTTTTCCATCCACCACACGGACAAACGGTACGTCATAGCTTTTTTTCACCTGCTCCACAAACGCTTCAAGCGTCATTTCCTCCGGGAGCTCTCCCACTCTCCCAAGCCCGTAAGGCTCACCAGGAATAGCGAGCGGATACACATCATAAGCCGGTTCTTCATACGGATGAGCAGCGGTCAAAGCGGCTTCTACAGTTTGCCGGAGAGAGGCCGGTACAATCGTTTCCATCCGCTTTTCGTCCGCGAACTCCATCTTTCCCTGCTCGCCTAAAAAAGGATTTGTGTCATCGCCGGGGATAAACGTGCCAGTACCCGAAGCAGAAAATGTGCAATGACTGTATCCGCCGATATAGCCGGCCCCCGCATCCCCCACTGCCTTTCTTACTTCTTCAGCGTGGGACTCCGGTACAAAGGCCACTAGCTTATACAGCTCGTCTTCACCTGTCGCAGCCAGTACCTCCGTGTTCGTTAAACCGAGCGCCTCTGCCATCATGTCATTCACACCCCCGGGAGCAATATCGAGGTTTGTGTGCGCGGCATAGACGGTTAAATCATGCTTAATGCACTTTTCAATTACCGGCCCCTGTCCATGTGCCACATCGAGCGACGTTATTGGACGAAACAGCAGCGGGTGGTGGGCAATGATTAACTCCGCCCCTGTTTTGACAGCTTCATCCACCACCTCTTCGGATACATCAAGGGTGGTAAGCACCTTTGTGACCGGTTGGTTCCAGTCCCCGATCATCAGGCCCACCCGGTCGCCTTCCACAGCAAGCGATGGCGGTGCCCATTCTTCAAATACCCGGATAACGTCACGTACAGTATTCATGTAATAACCTCCTCAGCCCATGCAATGTATTGGTTTAATTTTTGCTTCTTTGCCGTTGTCTGTTCTGTCGGAACGGCGTTTGCCAGCTGTTGTAAAATCTGCTGCCAGTTATCTTTTTCCCTCATCCATTTATCCTTAAAAGCATTGTTCCGCTCCTTGAGCAAATACGGACCGAACAACAGCTGTTTTTCAAACGGCTCCTGGTTTTCCCGGTACGGCGCTTCCGCTTCCCCCGGCACTGCCGTCAGTACTTCATACACATGGCGGTCCTCCTTCAGGATTCGCTCATCGGTAAGCTTCCAGCCATTGTCAAACAGCCACTGGCGAATTCGGCCCGCGGAGATGTTAGGCTGCAGGATCAGCTTCTGCACCGGGCGGAGATGTGTCTTTCCCTCCTCTAAAATCTCTTTGATCAGCGTGCCGCCCATTCCCGCGATAACTACTGTATCAATACGATCAGTTTCTCTCAGGACAGTGAGTCCACTCCCGAGGCGGGTATCAATTTTATCTGTTAATCCACAGGAGGCAATGTAGTCTGATGCAGCCTGAAGCGGACCTGCATTCACATCAGCTGCTACTGCATGCTCCGCCTTCCGGTGCACCACTGCTTCGACCGGAACCAGCCCGTGATCCGTGCCAATATCTGCGACCACCGCTCCCTGGTCAATTTGTTCCACGATAACTGCCAGTCTGTCCGGCAATACAGCTTTTTTCATGTTTTCCTCTCTCTTCTATGTAAAATAAAAAAGGGGACACCTGCTTATTTAAAGCATGCGTCCCCTTGTATCTATGATGAATTCATTAGTCCATGAAATCTTTTAATCGTTTGCTGCGGCTCGGGTGACGAAGCTTTCTTAACGCTTTGGCTTCAATCTGACGGATACGCTCTCTTGTGACGCCAAACACTTTACCCACTTCTTCGAGGGTGCGGGTGCGTCCGTCATCAAGGCCAAACCGGAGACGGAGAACGTTTTCTTCGCGGTCCGTAAGCGTATCAAGCACATCTTCGAGCTGCTCTTTCAGCAGTTCATAAGCAGCTGCATCCGACGGTGCCATCGCTTCCTGGTCTTCAATAAAGTCACCAAGATGAGAGTCATCTTCTTCACCGATAGGAGTTTCCAGCGACACCGGCTCCTGGGCGATTTTAAGAATCTCCCTTACTTTATCCGGAGTCAGATCCATTTCTTTGGCAACTTCTTCCGGAAGCGGCTCACGGCCAAGGTCCTGCAGCAGCTGACGCTGCACGCGGATCAGCTTGTTGATCGTCTCCACCATGTGCACCGGAATACGGATCGTTCTCGCCTGGTCGGCAATAGCACGGGTGATTGCCTGGCGGATCCACCACGTAGCGTACGTACTGAACTTGAACCCTTTGCTGTGATCAAACTTTTCCACCGCTTTGATCAGACCCATATTGCCTTCCTGAATTAAGTCGAGGAAAAGCATGCCGCGTCCGACGTAACGTTTTGCGATCGAAACAACCAGACGAAGGTTGGCCTCTGCGAGACGGCGTTTTGCTTCTTCGTCGCCTTCTTCAATTTTAGTGGCAAGATTAATTTCTTCTTCCGCAGAAAGAAGCGGCACACGGCCGATTTCTTTTAAATACATCCGGACTGGATCGTTAATTTTAATGCCTGGAGGGACGCTTAAATCATTCAAGTCGAGGGTGTCTTCTTTTTCCACCTGTTCCATGCTTGGAACTTCTTCTCCCTCGTTGATAATATCAACGCCTTGTTCACCAAGGTATTCAAAAAACTCATCCATTTGCTCAGAATCCTGGTCGTAACTGGAGAGTTTTTCTGTTATTTCTGCATACGTTAACGTTCCACGTTTTTTGCCCGTTTCGAGCAATTGTTCTTTTACCTGATCGACCGACATTTCACCTTCCGCCAGCGGACGGCTTGGTTTTTCCGCCATTCGATCTCCCTCCTTCCAAGCTTCACACCTTGAATCCTACCCTGTCTCTTTACATGCCCGCAATTGTCTGTGCCGACGATTTCTTTTCCTGGTATTTTCTTAGCTGGTTGAAAGGACGGCAGGCACATAGAAAGAGCGTGCACATCAAACTGGCACGCTTTCCTTCTATCGTGATCATATCTTATCAACCACAAAGGAAAAGCGCAAGCAAATTGCTTCAGGCTAGTTTTTCTTCAGCTGCATCATCAATTCCATGATTCTTGTCAGCAACTGTCGCTGATTTGTTTCTGAATCACCATTTCTTTCAGCGTCTTTAAGCTGTTTCTGCCTTTGCAGTAATTCTTCCCGTTTTGGTCGAATTTTAATCTGTTCAACATAGTCAGACATTTCATTATCTGATATTTCTGCCGGAATGTCAAGGTGCATCAGCTCAGATACCAGGTTCACAAGCTCCTGCTCTTCAACGTATTCCATAAACCGGCTTACATCAGGATCATGGCCGTCATCATAATAAGCATATAAATATGCCGCGAGCGCTGTATGGGCATCAATGTTGAATTCTCCTCCAATACGCTCTTTAACCTCCCCGGCGACCTCCCGGTTCTGAAGCATAAAGGCGAGGAGCGACCGTTCAGCATTCTCATAGGCCGATCGCATCGACACCTGTTTTTTCGGAAGCGCTCCGCTCCGCCACCGTTTGCCTGTTTCCACAGACGAAGGAGCCTTTGCTGCCTTTTCCTTCTGTTCCTTTTTTTGTACTTTACGTTCTTCTTCCCGGAGAGCGTCCATCGACAGGTCAAATTCTTCTGCCAGCTGCTTCATGTAGAATTCACGTTCTACAGCACTGCTGATCACAGATGTTTCCCGGAGTACTTCTTCGATATAGGCAAGACGGTCTCCTTCATTTTGAAGGTTTTTATTTTTACGCAGCTCCTGAACCTTAAAGGACATAAAAGGTACCGCACGCTCCGACAGCTGTACCTTGAATGCTTCTGCCCCGTACGCCTGTATATAGTCGTCCGGGTCCATCTCTGCCGGAAACAGCGCCACCCGTACATTGATGTCCTGCTTTTCAAGAATATCTCCGGTTTTCCACGCCGCTGCCCGTCCGGCGCTGTCACCGTCATAAGCAATTACCGCTTTGTCTGTTGCTTTTCGGATCTGCTCGGCCTGTCGTTTAGAGAAAGCCGTGCCAAGACCCGCAACCCCGTTTTTCACTCCCGCTTTCCAGGCAGCAATAACGTCCATATAGCCTTCAAACAGAACGGCTTCATCCTGTTTGCGGACTGCCTGGCGGGCTTTGGAAAACGAGTAGAGCGTTTCATGCTTTAAAAAGATGGGCGTTTCCGGACTGTTTAAGTATTTCGGCGCACCTTCTCCGAGTGCGCGGCCGCCAAAGGCGATAACCTGCCCGCGCTGGTTATGAATAGGAAACATGACCCGCCCGCGAAAACGGTCATTCCACTGCCAGCTGGATTCCTGGCGGAGAATCAGTCCGGCTTCTTCCATTTCTTCCAGGTCATAATCTCTTTTTTCAAGCAGCTGTACAAGCATATTATTTCGCTCCGGTGCATAGCCGAGCTGAAACTCTTCAATAATCTCTTCACTGATTCCCCGCGCCGTTAAATAGTCATAGGCTTCTTTCCCTTGTTCTGTATTCATCAGCAGATGATGATAAAACTTGGCCGCCATTTGATGCGCATCTTTTTTAGCCTGGTGCTGTTCCCGTTCCCCGGGGTATTGATCTTCAAGCTCGGGCAGCTCGGTACCCGTTTTGGTTGCAAGGGATTGAATAGCTTCCACAAATGTCAGGCCATCGTGCTCCATCAAAAAAGTTATGGCATTGCCGCCTGCGCCGCAGCCAAAACAGTGATACAGCTGCCGCTCCGGCGAAACAGAAAATGACGGGGTGTTTTCCCCATGAAAAGGACACAGGCCGAGATAATGCCTGCCCTGTTTTTTTAGCTGTACGTAATCATTGATGACTTCGACAATATCGATTTTTTCCCGAATTTCAGCAACTTTTTCTTCTGGAATAAACGCTGCCAATTTGTTTCCTCCCCGATGAGCCTATTACCATTTGGACTCACTGCCGCCTGCTTCAAAGATCTCCAGGCCCTCAAAAAAACGCTGGCGTTCTTCAAGCGATATTGCTTTAGGCCCTTTAACTCTGTGCTTTCCCTGTTTGGCCAGCACGCCGGCATACCGGCCGGCAAGCAGCCATTCTTCGTCACCCTTTTTCCAGCGCTTCCCCCGAAAAGAGAGAACCGCCGCTCCTTTTTCAAGAGCAATTGCTGCCAGGCCATGATCATCGGCAATCACCAGATCGCCGGCAGAGACATGGTTCCAAATATACATATCCGCCGCTTCGGGCTCGTTTTCCACCATCACGGTTTCTGCTTCATACACTTTATTTGAGGCGTGGGCGCTGCTCGCCACAAAAACGATCCGCATGCTTTTGCCCGCTCCCCACGTGTCGATCGTTTCTTTATGCGGGCATGCGTCAGCGTCCACATACACTGTGGGTTCCTTTTTCGTCATGCTGATTCTCTCCTAGCGCTGCTGAAACATATTGGAGATAATATTGGCTGTTTCTTCCACAGCTTTGTTGGACACATCAATCACCGTACAGCCGATTTTATTCATCAGCGCTTCCGAGTAGTCGAGCTCTTCCTGGATACGCTCCATACTCGCATAGTTTGCTTCCGGTCTCAGTCCAAGCGCCTTCAGGCGTTCCGAACGGATCCGGTTCAATTTATCGGCGCTGATCCGAAGCCCGATGCACTTTTCACTAGGAATATTAAACAATTCCTCCGGCGGATCCACCTCCGGAACCAGCGGCACATTTGCCACCTTCAGACGTTTATGGGCCAGATACTGGGAAAGAGGCGTTTTTGAGGTTCGTGAAACGCCTATCAGCACAATGTCTGCCCGGACAATGCCCCGCGGGTCACGGCCGTCATCATATTTGACCGCAAATTCGATTGCCTCCACCTTACGGAAATAGTCTTCGTCCAGACGATATACGAGACCAGGCTCATATCTTGGCTGCTGATTCGTGAGCGTCACCATTTTATCGAGTACCGGGCCCATAATGTCAACGGTGTCTACCCCGGCCTCTTCCGCGTGCTCCCGGAGGTACTGATTGATCTCTGGAATCACCAGCGTGAACGCAATCATTGCCCTGGCTTCCTTGGCAAGCTGAATGACCTCTTCCACCGTGCCCTCGTCTTCAACGTACGGAATACGGCGTACTTCCATTCCGTCTTCCCCGAACTGACTCGCAGCGGCTTTTACTACCAGTTCAGCCGTTTCTCCTACCGAATCGGACACTACGTATACTACTGGACGCTCTTGTTTTGTGGTCATGTCTGCCTCCTCGGGTTAAAATAATTGGTTATTGGCCAGATCCACCAATACTTTAGTTATATTTGTTTTCGTAACTCTGCCGACCACTTCATACTTTCCACCGCCGGCGTCTTTTACTACCGGCAGAGCGTCAATCTGACGCTCGATCAGCTTGGTTGCTGCATAAACGACCAAATCTTCTTTTTTGCAGATCGTGATGTTGGGCATCCTTGTCATAATAATACTTACAGGGATTGCTTCCGTATCCTGGCGGCCGAGACTCGCCCGCAGCAGATCTTTTCTTGAAAGGACGCCGGCCAGATAGCCTTGTTTATCCACCACAAAGAGAGTGCCGACATCTTCAAGGAACATAGTGCAGATAGCATCGTACACACTGTCTGATTCCGAGACGACCACTGCGATCGACTGATAATGTTTGACGGTTAACTTCTGCAGCTGATTATTCAGTTCTTCGGTGTCTGTTTTCCCAGTATAATAATATCCTACTCTTGGTCTTGCTTCTAAAAATCCTGACATTGTGAGAATGGCCAGATCCGGGCGCAGAGTGGCTCTCGTCAGTGAAAGCCTGTCTGCGATATGCTCCCCGGTGATCGGCCCATTGTCTTTAACAATCTGCAGGATGGTTTCCTGACGCTCTGTTAATTCGATAGTGACTCCCCACCTTCATCGGCGCTTCGCACGGACGCATTGCTTTACGATGAAAAAACAATGCTCCGAAAGCGGGCGAACCGTTCAATTTCCCTGGATAACAGTGCCATCTGCTGCAGTCTGTTCTGCTTTACCTGTTCGTCTTCAGCCATAACCATAACATGATCAAAGTAGGCGTTAATCGCCGGCGTAACTGCCTGTAGCGCTTGATACGCACCTGCGACATCCGCCTGCCCAAGCGTTTTATCGAGCTGCTGATTTAAGGTTTTGCTTTTTTCGTAAAGCTCTCTTTCCTCTTCAGCCTCGAACAGCTCTGTTTGAATATCCGAACCACGGTCTGTGTTTTTTGCGATATTGGTCACCCGGCTGAGTGCTTCCACCGTTTCTTTGAAGTCTGCTTCTTCAGCACGCGCTTGAATAAATCCAGCTTTTTCTGTCACTACATCAATTCTTTCGCCAAGATGAAGCAGCACAGCATCCGCAATATCATGGCGGACACCCTCATCAAGCAGCTTTTGGCGGACACGCTGGGTAAAGAATTCTTCGAGATCCTTCAGAACATCCGCTTCTTCCCGCTGAAGAAGAGAACGCTCTTTGATTTCATCCATCACCAGAACGATCAGCTGCTGAACTGTGAGCGGAAACCGGTGCCCGGTGATTGTCTGGACAATACCTGCTGCCTGTCTTCTCAGCCCGTGAGGGTCCTGGGACCCGGTCGGCACCATCCCTACACCAAAGCTCGAAACAATAGTGTCCATTTTATCCACCACGCTGATAACCGCGCCTTCGACATTTTTCGGGAGAGCATCTCCGGCGGACTTTGGTTTATAATGTTCTGCAATAGCTTCGGCAACTGCGGTGTTTTCTCCTGCCATCCGGGCATATTCTCTTCCCATAATCCCCTGGAGCTCAGTGAACTCGTCCACCATTAACGTTACGAGGTCAAATTTGGAAATATGAGCGGCACGCTTAACATTTTGCACCTTCGTGCTGTCCAGCTGCAGGTATTCTGCGAGTCGGGTGCTGACAGCCTCCACTCTCATTACCTTTTCACCGACTGTACCCAGATTTTCCTGATAAATTACGTGGTTTAATTTTTCCACCGCTTCCTCCGGCGACATTTTCTGATCTTCGTCATAGAAAAACTGGGCATCAGCCAGACGCGCCCGGAGTACCTTCTCATTTCCTTTCCGGACCTGGTCAAGGTGCTCAGCATTACCGTTTCGTACTGTAATGAAATACGAAAGGAGACTGCCTTCATCATTTTCTACCGGAAAATACCGCTGGTGTTCTTTCATGGATGTAACGAGCACCTCCCGCGGAATGTCCAAATACGCTTCATCGAATGAGCCGTGCAGTGCGGTCGGGTATTCCACGAGCTGATTCACTTCGGCAAGCAGCTCATCATCTATCGGAATGTGCCAGCTGTTTTCCGCTTCAATCTCTTCGATCTGGCTGCGAATCAATTCTGCTCTTTCAGACGCATCCGCAATCACATACTCCTCTTTCAGTTGCTGCTCGTACGTTTCCGGCTTATGAATAGTAATGGCATCCCCCAAAAACCGGTGTCCGTAAGAAATATTGCCGGCTGTGCGGTCTGTAATCGTAAATGGGATCACTGTCTCTCCGTACAACGCCACGAGCCATTGAACCGGGCGCACAAAGCGGAGTTCGTGACTTCCCCAGCGCATATTTTTCGGAAAAGCGAGAGACGTAATAATTGTTTCCATCTCCTGCAGCAGCTCTGAGGTCGGCCGGCCCTTGTGTTCTTTTTCCACAAAAACGTACTCAGTGCCTTTTACCTCTTTAAAGTACAGATCCTCCGTATCGACCTGCTGGCCTCTGGCAAAGCCTAAAGCAGCCTTGCTCCATTCCCCGTCTTCTGTGAGAGCGATCTTTTTGGCCGGTCCACGGGCCTCTTCGACCATATCCTCCTGATAATCAGCCAGGTCTTCAATCCGGAGCGCTAGCCGTCTCGGAGTAGAAAACATGTGAACAGTGCTATAGCTGAGCCGCTGCTCCTGCAGCCAGGTTTCCGTTTTTTCCTTCAGCTGCTTGACCGCACCCTCCACAAAGCGGGCGGGCATTTCTTCCACGCCGATTTCGAGTAAAAAATGATTAGTTGTCATCGTTCATCGCCTCCTGCTTCCGTAGCGGAAATCCTAGTTTTTCCCGTTCGTCGTAATACGCTTTTCCGCACTTTCTTGCCAGATTGCGCACACGTGCAATATATCCGGTTCTCTCCGTCACTGAAATCGCCCCGCGGGCATCGAGCAGGTTAAACAAATGCGAGCATTTCAGCACGTGATCGTAGGCAGGGAGCACCAGCTTTTCCTCAATAGCCCGCTCTGCTTCCTTTTCACTTGCGGCAAACTGATTCAAAAGAAGCTCTTTATCCGCAATTTCAAACGAATACTTTGAATGCTCGTATTCCGCCTGCAAAAACATATCTCCGTATGAAACGCCCTGCACCCATTCCAGGTCAAATACGTTTTCCTTATCCTGAATATACGACGCCAGCCGTTCAATGCCGTATGTAATTTCAGCTGTCACCGGGTGGGCATCCATGCCGCCAACATGCTGGAAATACGTAAACTGGGTAATTTCCATGCCGTCGATCCAGACTTCCCATCCAAGGCCCCAGGCACTCAGCGTCGGAGCCTCCCAGTTGTCCTCCACAAAGCGGATATCATGGGCAAGCGGGTCAATACCAATTGCTTCCAGGCTTTTTAAATACAGCTCCTGGATGTTGTCCGGCGAAGGCTTCATGACTACCTGAAACTGATGATGCTGATACAAACGGTTCGGATTCTCCCCGTAGCGTCCGTCGCCCGGCCGTCTTGACGGTTCTACATATGCTGCGTTCCACGGCTCTGGTCCGATACTGCGCAGAAATGTCATCGGGTTCATCGTCCCCGCTCCTTTTTCCACATCGTAGGCCTGCATAATAATGCAATTCTGGTCCGCCCAGTAGTTCTGCAATGTTAAAATCATTTCCTGAATATTCATTGCCATGTTAAACACCCCTTTTGTTTTTCGGTTATTTTCATTAAAAAAGCCCCTATACCTGTCACTCAGGTATAGGGACGGTTATTACCGCGGTTCCACCCTACTTGCTATTTCGGCATTACAGCCGAAAAGCCGCTTTATCCATTCTACGCTCCAGAACGCCTTCACAACCGGTCAGCGTGCAGCTTTCACTATCCTGCACTCGCTAAAACTGAAGAAGATTGCTACTACTTTCTTTCCCTGCGCATCATTATGATTGTATTGAAATAGTACTTAACATTTACGAGTGTGTCAAGCACTCATTCAACGTTCCACTTTTCCATCTGTTCCAGAAAACGCCTTGCCTTTAAATGAATACCTGCATACGCATCATAATAGCTGTTCAGCACATCCTTCAGCTCTTTTTTCGTTTCGGCCGATACAGAAACAGAGCCTACCCGGTGCACATCAATGTAGAAAAACGTCCGCAAAAGCCTCACCGTTTTCGGCTGAATGCGGAAACGGTACGGATCGATCTCCCAGCAAAGATGACAGAGAAAGCCCGCTTCCCGGATGGAAAAATGAAATGTTCCCTCCTGCCGCCCGCAGTTCACACAGCGGTCGATCACGGGCTGGATGCCTGCCACTGCGGTCATTTTCACTTCAAACAGACGGATAAGCACTTCGGCATCTTCGCCTTCATCGATACGCCGCAGAAGCTGCCAAAACAGCTCAAATAGATAAGGATTTCGCTCCTGATCCACGGTAACTTTATCAAGAAGTTCGGACAAATAGGAAGCGTAGGAAGTAAGAACGATGTCTTCACGCACGCTGCGAAATGAATCCGTTACGTCTCCCTGACTGAGCGTTCTCATTCCTTTGCCCGGATAGTACACAAACGTTCCGTAGACAAACGGCTGGGAGATCGAGCGCAGACGACTGCTTGGCTTCTTTGCCCCTTTGGCCATCATCGCCATTTTCCCGTGCTCTCTTGTATAAACCGTTAACACTACATTGGATTCCCCGTAGGAAGCAGTCCGCAAAACAATTCCTTCTGTTTTCTGAATCATGCTGTTCCTCCGCTCCCAGGCGATTTCTTAATATTCGTCTTCGCGGTACCCGTTCTCACGAAGCAGATATGCGCTGTTTCTCCAGTCCTTTTCCACCTTCACCCAAAGCTCCACGAACACCTTCGAGCCGAGCATCGACTCAATATCTGCCCGGGCCCGCTGTCCGATTTCCTTGAGCATTGAGCCCTGCTTACCGATAATAATGCCTTTTTGGGTCGGGCGTTCAACAACAATCGTAGCTGCCACATACACCGCCCCGTTTTCCCGTTCTTTCATTTCATCGATAACAACGGCGAGCGAATGCGGAACTTCTTCGCGAGTAAGCTGCAGCGCTTTTTCACGTATCAGTTCACTCACGATAAACCGTTCCGGGTGATCAGTGACCTGATCTTCCGGATAAAACTGCGGGCCTTCCTCGAGATATTTGGTAAGCTCTTCGAGAAGCGTCGTCACATTATTGCCGTTCAACGCAGAAACCGGTACTACCTCGGCAAAATCATACCGTTCGGAATAGCTGGCAATCACTTTGAGCAGTTCGTCGGGATGAACTTTATCGATCTTATTAACGATTAAAAATACCGGCGTGTCTGTCCGCTTCAGTTTTTCGATAATATATTCCTCGCCGGGGCCGTATGACTCTGACGCATCGATCAGATATAAAATGATATCAACGTCGTTCAGCGTCTGCAGAGCCGCACGAACCATAAAATCGCCCAGCTTGTGCTTTGGCTTGTGAATGCCAGGGGTATCGATAAAAACAATCTGGGAGTCTTCCGTCGTGTAAACGCCCTGGATTTTATTTCTTGTTGTTTGTGCTTTATCACTCATGATCGCAATCTTTTGGCCAAGCACCTGATTCATTAATGTGGATTTTCCCGCATTGGGGCGCCCGATTAAAGCGGCAAATCCGGAATGATACGATTCACTCATTATTTTCCCTCTTCTTTCCTGCTTTCATACTATAAATCTTCCGGACCGAATGCTCCCGGGAGCAGTTCTTCCATCGTTGTTACTTTCATTTCACCCTGCAGGTTGCCCAATACAATCCGGGCATCCTTCGGCAGAAACTCAGAAAGCACCTGCCGGCAGGCACCACATGGAGCGACCGGCCCTTTCGTATCAGCGATGACAGCTACCATTTTCCCGCTTCGTATACCCGTACGCAACGCGCTGAACACGGCTGTCCGTTCTGCACAGTTGCTTAATCCGTACGACGAGTTTTCAATATTACACCCTTCGTACCACTCGTCGTCCTCTCCTACAAAAACCGCTCCTACCGGAAATTTGGAATACGGGACGTACGCCTGCTCTCTTGCCTGTTTAGCCCGTTCAAGCAGTTCGTTTTCTATAGCCAATGTTCTTCCCCCTTTGTCAGTTCAGCCATTCCCATATGGAAGGCATAAAAATCATTACACCGATGATGACAGCAAATACAGCGTAAATGAGTACCGCACCGGCAGCAATGTCTTTGACATCTCCCGCGGTTTTATTCCATTCCGGCGATACTAAATTTACCAGGCGCTCCAGCGCTGAATTAACCATTTCGAGCACAAGCATGCCGGCAATTGCCAGCAAAAGAACAGCCCACTGCCATAAAGCGATGCCGCACACCCATCCCAAAAGAACGGCTGCCAGACCGAAAAAGACATGAAAGCGCATGTGACGCTCTTCCCGGAAGGCAAGGAGGATACCTTTTCCAGCAAATATAAAGCCGTCCTTCCAGCGTTTAGGCACCGATTTATCGCGGTAATCCATACGCTTCAAGAATCCTTTCCTGACGCGAAAACATTTTATCTTCTTCCTCTTTGTCCATATGATCGTATCCAAGCAAATGAAGCAGGCCGTGAACGGCCAAAAAGCCCAGTTCTCTTTCAAACGAGTGACCGTATTCCCCAGCCTGCTCCTGCGCCTTGGGAACGCTGATAATAATGTCTCCGAGCAGGTTCGGTATGCCTTCAGCCTGGGGCTGAATTTCGTCGTCATTCAGCGCAAATGAAATTACATCAGTCGGCCGGTCGATCTCCCTGTATTCTCTGTTGACCGCCTGAATCATTTCATTATCCACAAAACTTACAGAGACCTCCGAGCCGTCTACAACTCCTTCTTTTTCACATGCGAACTGCAGGATGTTTTTCACCAGCTCCCAGTGCTTCGGTTCTACTCGTTCCGTTTCATCCACCATATCTACTTCAATACTCACACCTGTCCACCCCTGACTAGTTGTTTGTTGGTTTGTCCGGCCGGTTCAGCGTACGCTTTGGATCGCCTTCCTCCTGTTCGTAAGCATCAAGAATCTGCTGCACGAGTGTATGCCGTACGACATCCGTGGCTTCAAGGTAAACGAACCCAATATGATCGATGTTTTTTAAAATGCGTGCCGCCACCTTCAGCCCTGACTGCTGGCCTTTGGGAAGATCAATCTGGGTGAGGTCCCCGTTAACGATCATTTTTGAGCCAAAGCCGAGCCGCGTTAAAAACATTTTGATTTGTTCTTTCGTGGTGTTCTGGGCTTCATCGAGAATAACAAAAGCATCGTCCAGCGTCCGGCCTCTCATATACGCGAGGGGAGCTACTTCGATCGTCCCTCTCTCCATTAACCGCTGTGTATGCTCCGCTCCAAAGATATTATGCAGGGCGTCATACAGCGGACGCAGATATGGATCCACCTTTTCTTTCAGGTCTCCCGGAAGAAATCCGAGGCTTTCTCCAGCCTCCACCGCCGGACGGGTTAGTACAATCCGCTTCACCCGCCCCTCTTTTAAAGCATTTATCGCCATTACGACCGCCAGATAGGTTTTGCCTGTACCAGCCGGGCCAACGCCAAATATCATGTCTTTACGACGGATCTGATCAATATATTCCTTTTGCCCCAAGGTTTTTATCATCACTGGCTTGCCTTCAGCATTTACAGCAATCTGCTCCTGGAAAAGATCTTCAAGCTTTTCAAGCTTTCCTTCCTCGGCAAGCTGCGCGGCATAGACAACGTCCCGTTCTGAAATCCGCACCCGTTTTTTCAGCAGCCTTGCCAAAGCTTCAATCACTTCTTCGACCAGCGCTGCCTGCTTTTCGTTTCCTTCTACGATCAGCGAGCCGCCCCGGGTAATAATCGAAACGCCCAGCTTTTCTTCAAGCCGCTCAATGTGCACATCGTTTGGACCAAACAGCTGCTGGATGTCGTTCATTTCATTCACTTGTAATTCTAACGTTTTCTTTTCGGTCAATATAGCTCAGTCTCCTTGAGTATAATATCATATCCTTGCTGTTATCAGTTTTTTCGTTAGTATGCTAACTCTACTCTACCACCACGCTGAGGGTGTTGCAAAAAATAGCAGACATTTTACGATTTTCAGAAAAAAAAGAACCTGATCCGAGGATCAGGCTCACTCATTACTGCTTTTTTTAGCGGAACGGTGCGGCGTCACTTTTTCACGTGACATTGTTGACTGCCGCTGGTAAGGATAACCACTGCGCCTGGTGACCGGCGGGCTGAGGACCTCCGCCCACACGAGTCCGTTTGCTGCTTCTTTTTTATTTATCGACCGTGGATTTCTCCGCGCTCCGCCGATTTCCCCGTCTGACATCACGCCTCCGCGTTCAGCAGACTGGCGCGAAGCACGCTCAAGACGCTGGCTTGCATTTTTCTTTTGCTGCTGAAGCTCTTCGCGGCGTTTTTCGTATTCTTTTAAAGCACTGCTTTTATTCTGAGGATTATCTGTCTCTTCTTTGTACAGCTCTGCCTCAGCTTCCGGCACCCGGCGCGTTGGATGATTGCCGGGACTTCCAGAAGGATCATTCTGAGGACGGTTCGGCGTATTTTCTTTGCGGGCATTTTCAAACTCTTCGAATATGTCTTCGAGTTTTCCAAAAGCCCCGCGCCGCCTTGAATCACCGTCACCGCTGTCCTGCTGCTGGCTGCTGTCTCCCCGGCCCATAAACGTAATCAAACCGCCGAAGAGCAGCAGTAAAATCCACAGATTTTCAAACACTAGTTCAAACAGCTGCTCCATCGCTTCATTCACCTTCTTCTACGGACAAAGTCCCTTATTTATCGGTGTGCGGGCGGTTATATGGACCGTTTTGGTCGTCGTCTTTACCGGATTTACTGATGGATTCACGCATATCCGTATCAGACATAACGTTCTGGATATTCATATAATCCATGACGCCAAGGTTTCCGGAACGCAGGGCTTCTGCCATTGCCATTGGCACTTCTGCTTCGGACTCGGTAACTTTCGCACGCATTTCTTCTACGCGTGCTTTCATTTCCTGCTCCTGAGCAACAGCCATGGCGCGACGTTCTTCGGCTTTCGCCTGGGCGATGTTTTTATCTGCTTCCGCCTGGTCTGTCTGCAGTTCTGCACCAATGTTTTTGCCAATGTCAATATCGGCTATATCAATGGATAAAATCTCAAAAGCCGTACCTGAATCCAGCCCTTTGGAAAGAACAGTCTGTGAGATGCTGTCCGGGTTTTCCAATACTTTTTTATGATTCTGCGAAGAACCGATCGTCGAAACAATACCTTCACCAACACGGGCGATAACGGTATCTTCACCGGCACCCCCGACCAGACGGTCTATGTTTGCGCGTACGGTGATTCTTGCTTTTGCTTTCACTTCAATACCGTCCATTGCGACACCGGCAATAAATGGTGTTTCAATAACTTTCGGGTTAACACTCATCTGTACGGCTTCCAATACGTCACGGCCGGCAAGGTCGATAGCAGCACAACGTTCAAATGTAAGTTCAATATTTGCACGCTGGGCGGCGATTAGTGCATTGACCACCCGGTCCACATTACCGCCAGCCAGATAGTGGCCTTCAAGCTTGTTCAGTTCAATATCAAGACCAGCTTTTTCTGCCTTGATCATCGGGTTTACTACTCTCGACGGAATAACCCTCCGGAGCCGCATACCGACCAGCTGGAAAATACCTACTTTCACCCCTGCAGCAAGCGCCGAAATCCAAAGCGCAACTGGTACAAAAGTGAATAAAATGACGAGCGCTATTAAAATAATAGCTAATACAATAACGAGACCTATATCAATTCCCATGTCATGATTCCCTTCTTTCTTTGTTAGAGTATGGCTTTACTACAACACGCGTGCCTTCTACACGCACTACCTGCACAGCGTCTCCGCGGTCGAGATAGCGGCCGTCTGAAACGACATCGATTTTTTCCCCGTCAATATCTACTGCACCGGTCGGATGCAGCGGAGTCAATGCCGTTCCTTCTCTGCCTAATAAGTCCGTTCTTCCTTCATTTGACACATATCCTTCCTTCGAAGAAAACGTATCCTGAAGCACCAGCTTTTTCATTGGCCCCCGTTTTCCGAACCCAACCACCATAACTACTGCTGCGACGATGGCGGCTACCGCTGCCAGAACGACGGAGATCGCCATAACGGAAACAGAAAACGACGACATAAACAGGCTGCCAACGACTGCCCCTATACCTAATATACCAAAAATTCCAAAACCAGGAACAAAGAATTCTATCAGCAGTAATATTAAGCCGACGCCAAACAGCAGCAGCCCTTCGAAGCCGGCAAACCCGGCAATCATATGACCGAAAAAGAATAGTCCTAAGGATGCGAGACCGATGCCTCCAAAAATTCCAAATCCCGGTGAAAATACTTCAAGTATTAGGCCAATCATGCCGACGCTCAATAAAATAGGAATCACATACGGACTGGTCACCCATCTTGCGATCTGCTCGGCTGCGCTGATATCTGCTTCTTCCACTGCAGCATTGCCCAGGTTCATCTGACTGAGAAGATCATCTCTGCTGTCGGCAATGTATTCTGCATAGCCCACTTCTTCAGAAGCTGCTTCCGACGCCGTAAGCGTTAACAGTTCACCTTCTCCGGCACGATAATCCGGCAGTTCAACTCCAGGGTCAGCCATTGCTTCTGCATACACTGGATCTCTGTCATTGGATTCAGCTGCATTGACCATATTAGACACCCAGGCTGACTGAGCCTTGTCAGATGCTGCATTGCCCGAGCCGTCAATAACCTGGGCTGCTCCCATTTCTGTTTCAGGCGCCATGGCAATTTCGTCAGCGCTCAAAGCCAGAAACGCTCCTGCTGACATAGCCTGGTCCGTTACATATGCGGTAGTTGGAATAGATGTACCATTGATAATCGAGGCAATCTCACCTGCGGCATCCACCGCGCCTCCGGGCGTGTCCAGTTCAAAAATAATCCTGTCGGCATCAGCTTCTTCCGCTTCTTCCACCGATCGTTCCAAAAATGCAGCCATTCCCTGTTCAACGGTCTGTTCAACCGGGATAACATATACGGTCTGATTTTCACCGGCCCCCTGTACAGATGCCGGAAGCCAGGCGGCTGTCATGAAAAGTATGGCAAGAAGAACGGACAGCCATCTGCTTTTTCTCTGCTCCACCTCTATCCCCCCTCCCGTTCATTAGTTATATGTCTATACTCTTATGTACGAGGATAAAGATAAAAGCGTTTCAATTTTTTCCCGTTTATTTCGGGAGGAAGACTGGCATATGTTTTAAAAAAAGAGACCGAACCGGAACTGAACCCTGATTCGATCTCTAGCTTTCTTATTATCAAGAAGATAAATGCTTTTTCACTAATTGATTTACCTGGGAACCGTCCGCTTTTCCGCTGACTTTAGGCATCACCGCAGACATCACTGTTCCCATATCTTTCATCGAAGAGGCATTCTCCTCCTGAATAGTTTCTTTCACAATTGATTCCAATTCTTCATTCGATAAAGGAGCAGGAAGATATTCAGATATGACGTCCATTTCAAACCTAGTCTGTTCTGCTAAATCTTCCCGTCCTGCGTTTTCAAACTCATGGAGGGAATCTTTTCTTTGTTTCATTTCGCGGTTTAAAACCGCTGTTGCTTCACTTTCATCAAGCTCTTTATTGAGCTTGATAGCTTCATTCTGCATCGAAGCCCGCAGGCCTCTGATAACATTTAAACGCTGTTTTTCCTTGTTTTTCATTGCTGACTTCATGTCACTGCTTAAACGGTCCATGAGTTCCAAGGATGCAGCACCTTCTTTACTTAAAACTTACGTTTTCTAGCTTCTTCGCTTTTCTTCTTACGACGAACACTAGGTTTTTCGTAGTGTTTGCGTTTTTTCACTTCAGCCATTGTTCCTTCTTTGGAAAGGCTACGCTTAAAACGGCGAAGAGCGGCATCAATATCTTCATTCTTTTTCTTTCTTGTCTCTGCCATGTGATTCCCTCCCTCCGAACAACCAATCTAACTAATATATGAATAAAGACTATTACTCAAATACTAGCCATTTGGTAAATAGTATAAAGCATCTGTGCCAAAAAATCAACGAGCTGGCAGGCAGAGATTGTTAGTAGTTTTCGCTTGAGGTTTCACCCTGCAGTATTTTCACGCCAGAGCTTGCACCGAGCCTGGACGCTCCGGCTTCAATTAATGCAAGAGCAGTCTGACGGTCTTTGACCCCGCCGCTCGCTTTTACGCCGGCACGGTCGCCCACCGTCTCTTTCATCAGACGCACATCTTCGATCGTTGCTCCTCCTCCGTTAAACCCGGTGGATGTTTTTACAAAATCCGCTCCAGCTTCAACTGCAAGACTGCAGGCCTTCTTCTTCTCTTCATCAGTTAACAGCGCTGTTTCTATTATCACTTTCACCAGTGCCTCCTGATTTGCAGCCTGCACAACCGCTTCAATGTCCGCGCGGACCAGATCGTCTTCCCCACTTTTTAAGGCGCCGATATTGATAACCATATCAACTTCCTTCGCTCCGTTGGCGATGGCATTTTTCACTTCAAATGCTTTTGTTTCCGGATTTGTGGCACCGAGTGGAAAACCGATCACTGTACAGACAAGCACGCCGGAGCCTTTTAGTTCTTCCGCTGCAAAAGGAACCATCGCCGGATTAATGCATACAGATTTGAAATGATTGTCTTTCGCTTCCGCTGTGATACGTTTTATATCTTCAAATGTGGTTTCCGGCTTCAGCAGTGTGTGATCAATATATTGCGCGAGATCTGCCATACTTTCTCCTCCAGTTTAGCTGTTATAGTTATACAAGCGTTGCTGTATCATGGTCAAGCACGCGTACAAATTCCCCTTCATTCAATGGATAGCCTGCATTCGTAATTTTCACGCGCACAATTTCACCACGCCATTCCGGGTTCGCAGGGAAACGTACCTTTATATAATTTGTCGAGTAGCCGACAAAGTAACCTGGTTTTTCTTTATCTTCTTCTTCCGGAATTACTTCCACGACTTCATTTTCAAAACGCGAAGCATACTCTTTTGCCAGTTGATTGGATAGTTCAATCAGACGGTGCACCCGGTCATTTTTTTCTTCATCCTCAACCTGATCGCTCATTTTAGCAGCCGGGGTACCGGTTCTCTTCGAATATGGAAATACGTGCAGTTCTGAGAAACGCTGGTCCCGGATAAAGTCGTACGTCTGCTGAAATTCTTCTTTCGTTTCCCCCGGGAAGCCTACAATCACATCTGTGGTGATGGCGCATTCCGGAAGCGCTTCGCGCAGTTTTTCGAGGCGGTCCGCATAAAATTCCACACTGTATTTTCTTCTCATTCTTTTAAGCACGGTGTTTGAGCCAGCCTGAAGCGGCACATGCAGATGATTTACTACTTTGTTTGACCTGCGGAGCACATCAATCACTTCATCGGTGATCTGACTTGCTTCTATGGAAGAAATACGGATCCGTTTTAGCCCATCGATGGTTTCAAGATCCCGGAGCAGTCCTGCGAGATTATAGTCTTTCAGGTCTTCACCGTAGCCTCCTGTATGAATGCCTGTCAGCACCAGTTCCTTGTAGCCTTTGTTAACCAGCTGTTCAGCCTGATGCATAACCTCTTCCGGGTTTCTCGAACGGAGCAGACCACGGGCCCACGGGATGATACAGAAGGTACAGAAGTTATTGCACCCTTCCTGAATCTTCAGCGACGCTCTCGTGCGGTCGGTAAACTCCGGTACATCGAGTTCTTCGTACACACGGTTTTTCATAATATTGCTTACACCGTTAATTGGTTCCCGGGACACCGTGTACTCTTCAATATAGTCGAGCATTTTTTTGCGGTCCTGTGTGCCAACGACAATATCGACGCCGGGAATATCCATAATCTCTCCCGGAGAGGTCTGGGCATAACAGCCGGTGACGCATATAATGGCTTCCGGATTTTTACGTACTGCGCGCCGGATTACCTGGCGGCTTTTTTTATCTCCGGTGTTTGTTACCGTACAGGTGTTGATAACATAGACATCCGCGGTCTGATCAAATTCCTTTTTTTCATAGCCGTCGTTTTTAAACAGCTGCCATATGGCTTCCGTTTCGTAATGGTTTACTTTACAGCCAAGAGTATGAAACGCCACTGATCTCATTATATGTTCCCCTCCTGAATTTCATAATAATATGTCACTGCTCCAAGCAGCAGCAAAGAAGCGGTTTCGCTTCGAACAATTCTCTTCCCCAGGGACGTCGCAGGAATGTGCTGTTCCTCAAACAGGGCAAGCTCGCTACGGGAAAATCCGCCCTCCGGCCCGATAAATGCAAGCAGCGTTTCCGGATGCCCGGCAAACACCTCAGGAAGCTTTGCGGGCAGTTCTGCTCTCGCTTCTGCTTCTGATAAAACGATCCGGCTCCCGACAGAAGCCGTGTTTTCTATAACCTTAAGTGCCGAGGAAAAATAAACAATTTCCGGTATATACATCCGCTCTGACTGCTCTGCTGCTTCTTTAGCAATTCGGTTTAAACGATCAATTTTCTTTTGCCGTTTATTCGCATCCCATTTTACCACAGAATGGTCCCCTTCATAAAAATAAATCGCCGAGGCTCCAAGCTCTGTTGCTTTTTGCACGACAGTGTCCATTTTTTCTCCTTTAATCAGAGCCTGGGCAGCGATAATATTTACAGGAAGCTCTGCTCCTCCTGTCCACTCGCTGATTATTTTTGCGTGGACACTTTTTTCTTCCACGCTTTCAATTTCAGTCACAAAGGCATGTCCCTGATTGTCTTTACATACAATTTTTTCTCCCGGGCCCATACGCATAACACGGGCAATGTGCTTTGCATCATTACCCGTGATTTGTATATATTCATGCTGTATGGAGGAGGGATCCACAAAATAATGCTGCATATTCCTCTCCTTTACAGTGTCTGCGGCCGGCGGGCGATAATGCACAGCCAGTCTTCGACTGCCCGCACATCTTCAATAACAAAACCCGCTTCCGTCAGAGCCTGTTCGACATCCGTACGTTTGCTTTCAATGATGCCTGAAGTAATAAACACACCATCCGGCTGAAGGGAACTAAACGCATCCTCTGCAAGGCGGATAATGATAGGTGCCAAAATATTAGCCACAATGATATCTGCCTGCATCGACCGGTATTCCAGCAAATCCGATTGGGCCACAGTGATTTTATCTGCCATCCCGTTTCGGCTGATATTTTCTTCAGCACTCCTGACGGCTACTTCATCAAGATCGAGCGCAAGAATTTCTCCTGCTTCGAATAAGCATGCGCCTATAGCGAGCACGCCGGACCCAGTGCCGACGTCCAGCACTGCATTACCCGGACGTGTGTACTCTTCAAGCGCCTGCATACTCAGCACGGTTGTCGGGTGGGTGCCGGTGCCAAACGCCATGCCCGGATCCAGCATAATGATTTTTTCCCAGCTCTTTTTTTCATACTCTTCCCAGGAAGGCACAATAGTAACTTTATTCGTGATCTGGACAGGCTTGTAATACTTTTTCCAGGCCTCTGCCCAGTCTTCCTCGGCGATTTCTTTGAGCACTACCTGGTTTCGTCCTAAATTAATATCGTAAAGGAGCAGTTCATTAATGGATTGCTTAATTTCCTCCACAGTATCGGTGACGTAGCTTGTCATCGGAAGATAGGCTTTCACAAGCGTGCCTTCATCCGGATAATTATCTTCAGAAAGCATGAACCATTCGTCTTCTGCCTCTTCCCATTCCCGCTCCAGGTCGGCCGAATCTTCAATCACGACCCCGCTTGCTCCTGCTTCCTGAAGCACAAACGATACAGGGTCAATGGCCTCCTGGGTAGTGTGGACAGAAATTTCAATCCAATTCATATGTCTGCTCCTCCCTTTTTACTCTCCGCGAAACGCCCGTTTCACACGATCAAAGAAATTTCCGTGCTGTTCATCGGTTTCTTCATCGCCGCTGATTTCTGCGAATTCCCGCAGCAGTTCCTTCTGCCGGTCCGTCAGTTTCTTCGGTGTCACTACCTGGACTTTCACATGCTGATCGCCCTGGCCGCGTCCATGCACGTTATTAATGCCTTTATTCCGGAGACGGAATTTTGTTCCCGATTGGGTGCCAGCCGGTATTTTCAATTTAACTTTACCGCGCAGTGTCGGCACTTCGATTTCATCGCCAAGCGTTACCTGAACAAATGTCAGCGGCATTTCGCAGTAGACGTCATCTCCGTCACGTTCAAAGAATTCATGCGGCTGTACGTTGAAAACGACAAACAGGTCGCCCGGTGGTCCACCATTTGCGCCCGGCTCGCCCTGACCGCTCACGCGGATCTGCTGGCCGTGGTCGACGCCCTCCGGAATATGAATATTGATCTTTTTGTTCCGGCGGATGCGGCCGTTTCCGTTACATGTAGGACATTTTTCTTCGACTTCAACGCCTGAGCCGCTGCAGCGGTCACACACACGACGGTTCACGACACGGCCAAACGGCGTATTCTGTTCTACGTTCATCTGACCCTGCCCGCCGCACTGGCGGCACGTTCTTTTTTCTGTGCCTGGCTTTGCGCCGTCGCCGCCGCACGTTTCACAATTTTCTTCTTTTGGAATTTCGATCTCTGTATCTTTGCCGAAGGCTGCTTCCTTAAAGGTGAGCGTCATCGTATACTGCAGATCCGCCCCCTGCCGTGGAGCATTTGGATCTCTTGAAGCACCGCCGCCGAAAAACATATCGAAAATGTCGCCAAAGCCGCCGCCGAAGCCGCCTGCTCCGGCTCCGCCGCCGCCAAAGCCCTGGTTCGGATCTTCATGGCCGAAACGATCGTAATTCGAACGCTTCTGGGGATCGCTTAATGTATCATAGGCATCTTTGATTTCAATAAATTTTTCTTCGGCGTCGTCTTCCTTGTTGACGTCCGGGTGATACTGGCGTGCCAGTTTTCTATATGCTTTCTTTATTTCCTGCTCGTCTGCGTCTTTGCTGACGCCAAGCACGTCGTAATAATCGCGTTTACTCATCGTTCATCTTCACTCCTCGCTCTTGTCCATACGTGTTATCTTACCATTCTACAAGAAGACGCTTCAATCTGAAAAACATATTCATTACAGAAAGAAGGGGCCATCCCCTTGAATAGAAGCAGTCAAGTGACCACTATTCGGGACAGCCCCATTCATCAGCGCTACAGATCGTTAGCTGTTTTTGTTGTTATCACTGTTATCATTGTCATCTTTAACGTCTTCGTAGTCAGCGTCTACAGTGTCGTCACTGCTTTCACCGCCGGCTTCGCCCTGCTCCTGCTGAGCCTGCTGCGCTGCCTGTTCATACATTTTCGTTGTCAGCTGCTGAACGATTTCCTGAAGCTCGTCCTTCGCTGTGCGGATGGCTTCAATATCTTCGCCTTCAAGCGCAGTTTTTACTTTTTCTTTTGCGTTCTCAGCCTGCTGTTTTTCGTCTTCTGTTACGTTTTCGCCGAGGTCATTCAATGTTTTTTCTGTCGTGAAGACGAGCTGGTCCGCTTCGTTGCGCACTTCTACTTCTTCTTTACGCTTTTTGTCCTCTTCTGCATTTTCTTCAGCATCTTTTACCATTTGTTCAATCTCTTCTTCGGAAAGACCGGAGGAAGAAGTGATGGTAATAGACTGTTCTTTGTTTGTGCCAAGATCCTTCGCACGTACGTTCACAATACCGTTAGCATCAATATCGAAGGTAACTTCGATTTGAGGTACGCCGCGCGGAGCTGGCGGAATATCGGTCAGCTGAAAACGGCCAAGCGTTTTGTTGTCTGCGGCCATTTCACGCTCACCCTGAAGCACATGAATATCCACAGAAGGCTGATTGTCAGCTGCTGTTGAGAACGTCTGGGATTTGCTTGTCGGAATTGTAGTATTCCGGTCGATTAATTTCGTTGTTACTCCGCCCATCGTTTCGATACCGAGGGAGAGTGGTGTAACGTCGAGCAGTACAACGTCTTTTACATCACCGGTTAGTACGCCTGCCTGAACAGCAGCACCTACGGCTACCACTTCATCCGGGTTAACACCTTTGTGTGGTTCTTTACCAGTTAAGTTTTTAATGCCTTCCTGTACAGCAGGAATACGTGTGGAACCACCAACAAGGATGACTTTATCCACTTCGGAAGCACTGAGACCAGCGTCTTTCATTGCTTGTCTTGTAGGCCCCATTGTGCGTTCAACTAGCTTCGAGGAAAGCTCATCAAACTTAGCACGTGTCAGTGTAAGCTCAAGGTGTTTCGGTCCGCTCTGATCTGCTGTGATAAACGGCAGGGAAATCTGTGTCTGCGTAACGCCGGAAAGATCTTTTTTCGCTTTTTCTGCTGCATCCTTCAAGCGCTGCACAGCCATTTTATCCTGGGAAAGGTCAATACCGTTTTCTTTGCGGAACTCATCCACTAAATGGTCGATAATCACCTGGTCAAAGTCGTCACCGCCAAGCTTATTGTCGCCGGACGTGGAACGAACTTCGAAAAAGCCTTCGCCAAGCTCAAGAATGGATACGTCAAATGTACCGCCGCCGAGGTCAAATACGAGGATAGTCTGGTCCTCTTCTTTTTCCAGGCCGTAGGCAAGTGCTGCAGCTGTCGGCTCGTTTACGATACGGTCTACTTCAAGACCTGCAACACGACCGGCGTCTTTTGTTGCCTGACGCTGGGAGTCGTTAAAGTACGCAGGTACTGTGATAACTGCGTTTGTAACAGTCTCGCCAAGATAGCTTTCAGCGTCCGACTTTAATTTCTGAAGAATAATCGCAGAAACTTCCTGCGGATTGTATTCTTTGCCTTCGATTTCCACCTTGTAATCTGTACCCATGTGACGCTTGATGGAACTGATCGTGTTAGGGTTTGTGATGGACTGGCGCTTAGCCACTTCCCCTACCTGACGTTCTCCGTCCTTGAATGCTACAACGGAAGGAGTTGTGCGGTTGCCTTCCGGGTTCGGAATAACCTGCGCTTCCCCGCCTTCCATAACGGCTACACAAGAGTTTGTTGTACCTAAGTCAATGCCAATTGTTCTACTCATTTTTCTTCCTCCTATACAGTACTCTATATCTGAATTATTAGTTGTTCACTTTTACCATTGAAGGGCGTAGCACACGATCTTTCAGTCTGTATCCCTTTTGCATTTCTTCCACAATCTGATTAGACTCAAACCCTTCTTCATCAGCCTGCATGACAGCCTGGTGAATGGTTGGGTCAAAGTATTCTCCCTGTGCCGGGATTTCTTCCACACCCTGCTGTTCGAGTGCAGATCTGAATTGATTGTAGACCATGGCCATGCCGTCAATAAATGACTGGGCACTTTCGTTATCGGGCTTGGTCTGCATCGCTCTTTCAAAATTGTCCATTACCGGCAGAAGCTCCTCTGCCAGAGGCTGGACCCGGTATTTGGCGTCTTCCTCTTTTTCCGCTTTTGCTCTGCGGCGCACATTCTCTAAATCTGCCTGAGCACGAAGAGCACGGTCTTTCCATTCGTTTATTTCTTTTTCGAGTTCTGCTTCACGCGAACCGGATTCCTCTTCAAGTTCATCCTCTTCAACATCTTCCGGCTCGAGGATTTCGACGTCTTCTTCGGTTACTTCTTCTTCATTTGGTGTTTCCTGATCTTTTTTTTCCTCTTCCTGCTGCTTGTTCTTTTCGCTCACCTGCGCCACCTCCATTAATGCTGTTGCTATCGTTCAAAGCCATACTATATCCGACTCTTTATTAAGTTCATCAACCAATAACAAATACTATCATTAAGAGTCTCTCCGGTACAAGTCATCCAACACATTTGAAAGGCCGTAAGAAAGATGATTAATTAGGCTGATAACTTTTTGATATTCCATTCTCGTTGGCCCTACAATACCAATGGTTCCAACCGGCTTCCCAGCGAGGGAATACGTGGCAGAGATGATGCTGCAGTGCTCAAACGCTTCATTGGGGTTTTCCTGCCCAATTCTAATCGTCATACCGTTAATGGTTGGTTTTAAGAGCTCGTGAATCAGATGCTCTTCCTCCATTAATTCGAGCAGCGCCCGCACACGGTCTACGTCTTTGAATTCCGGCTGGTTGAGCAGGTTGGTTTTGCCTCCGTAAAAGATCTTTTCATGCCTCGATTTCCGGAGAGCCTCTTCCGTAAACGAAAGAGCTGCTTCGTAGTTGAGCACGTACCTCTTTAAAACGTCTCTCACTTCAGAAAACAGCGCCCGCTGCAGCTGATAAAGCGGAATTCCCCGCAGCCGCTCGTTTAAAATGTTCGTAATTTGTTCGAGCTCCCCTGCTTCAAGCGTTGGGGGAAGAGCTACCGTATGGTTTTCCACATATCCTGTATCTGTCACGATGACAGCAACAGCTGCTTCTTTTCCAATAGGAACAATCTGAATCTGCCTGAGTCTCGATTCAAACATTTCCGGGCCAAGCACAATAGAGGCATAGCTCGTCAATTCAGACAAAATGCCGGCTGTTTCCTTTACTGCTTCTTCAGCTTCGAGTATTTTACCGGCAAAAAGCGATTGAATGTTGTTCATCTCAGGTTCACTGAAACGGTACGGCAGCAGCAGGCGGTCCACATACAGCCGGTAAGCTTTTTGGGAAGGAATGCGTCCGGACGAGCTGTGGGTTTTTTCCAAAAAACCGAGCTCTTCCAAATCCGCCATATCGTTACGGATGGTGGCCGGACTGAACGTAATGCTGTTTTTTTTGGAGATGCTTCTTGAACCTACAGGTTCGGCCGATTGAATATAATCTTCAATGATCGATTGCAAAATGAGTAATTGTCGATCGGTAAGCATTACACATTCTCCTCTGTTAGCACTCGTTTTATCCGAGTGCTAAATCTATTTTATAAGCTATCAAAGGATTTTTGCTTTGTCAATTATTTTCAGGCTCATCGTCCAATAAAAATAAAGCAAACACTTCATTACCGAGCAGCTTTCCTTCTTCTGTTAAAAACAAACGGCCGTCTGCTTCTGTGAGCCACTCCTTCCGCTTCGCTTCCTGAATGCTTTCCGGATATATGTCTTCCACGGCACAGCCGTATTTCTGATAAAAACGCTCCGTAGATACACCTTCATATAACCGAAGCCCGAGAAACATTTCCTCTTCGATCTGTTCTTTTATCGTTACCGGATGCGTCGTTTGTACTGGGCTGCCTTTTTCCTGAACTGCCTGGATATAATGGTTCAACGGTTTAATGTTGGCGTACCGCACGCCGTCGGTGTAGCCGTGAGCGCCCGCACCGGCACCAATATATTCTTCATTCTGCCAGTATATCCGGTTGTGACGGCTGCTGTACCCGGCACGTGCAAAGTTGCTGATCTCATAAGCATCAAGCCCGTGGCTTTCGAGACGATCCACAAGCCGCTCATACATATCCGCCTCCTCTTCCTCCGGCAGCGGAGCTATTTTTCCTTCACGCCACCAATTATAAAACCGGGTCTGCTTTTCGATCTTCAATGAATAAGCCGACACGTGCGGAGGAGCAAGCGCCATTGCTTCATCAAGCGTTTCTTCCCAGTCCTTCATCGTCTGGCCCGGCAGCCCAAACATTAAATCAATTGAAATGTTATCAAAGCCGGCCTGTCTGGCTGCCTGGACTGTTTCTTTCGCTTCGTCTGCAGAATGTCCCCGGCCGATACTGCTTAACTGGGAATCGTGAAACGTCTGAACACCAATACTCAGCCGGTCCACTCCGCCTGTCTTCAGCAGCGACAGCTTCTGCTCACCTACATCTCCCGGATTCACCTCTACCGTATATTCCTTGAGCTGGGTCACCGGAACGTGCCGGTTCATGATCTGCATCAGCTTCTCCACCTGTACAGCCGAAAGAGCTGTCGGCGTCCCCCCTCCGATATAAACCGTCTGCAGCTGGTCCATCGTGTAGGAGGCGAGTTCCTGGTCCAGTGCTTCTAAATACTCATCGACCGGCTGGTTGTTAATGAGAAATTTATTAAAATCGCAGTAATAACAAATGTATTCGCAAAAAGGGATGTGGACGTACAATCCTTTTGCCACGCTTTTCTCTCCTTCTTTATGGAAAAAGCAAAGGCCGCCCGGAAGGCAGCCCGCTTTGCTTAGTCTTTATCCATCTTTAATACAGACATAAATGCTTCCTGCGGAACATCTACTTTGCCAACGCTTTTCATGCGTTTTTTACCTTCCTTCTGCTTTTCAAGCAGCTTACGCTTCCGCGTAATGTCGCCGCCGTAGCATTTGGACAAAACGTTTTTCCTCATGGCTTTGATGGTCGAACGGGCGATGACGCTTTTCCCAATTGTCGCCTGAACCGGCACTTCAAACTGTTGGCGTGGAATTAAATCTTTTAATTTTTCAACGATAGCTTTCCCGCGTTCATAGGCCACGTCCCGGTGGACAATAACGGACAGCGCATCCACACTTTCCCCGTTTAACAAAATATCCATCTTCACGAGATTGCTTTCTTTAAAGCCGATAAACTCATAATCAAATGAAGCATAACCTTTTGTCTGGGACTTCAGCTGATCGAAAAAGTCATAGACAATTTCGGTTAACGGAAGGTCGTAGACGATATTCACACGCGTATCATCCATATACTTCATGTCTTTAAATTCGCCGCGTTTAGCCTGGCACAGCTCCATAACGGCGCCTACGTAATCATTTGGCACCATGACGGTCGCTTTTACGAACGGCTCCTCCACCCATTCCACCTGCTGGGCATCCGGCATGTTGGAAGGGTTATCGATCTCTTTCATTTCCCCGTCCACCATCTGCACGTGATAAATAACGCTCGGTGCAGTGGTGATCAGCTCGATATTATACTCGCGCTCAATGCGCTCCTGTATAATTTCCATATGCAGCAGGCCGAGGAACCCGCAGCGGAAACCGAAGCCGAGTGCCTGGGAGGTTTCTGCTTCAAACTGCAGTGAGCTGTCGTTAAGCTCCAGCCGTTCAAGTGCGTCCCGGAGCGCGTTATACTTGCTTGCATCTGTCGGGAACAGGCCGCAGAAAACCATTGGATTCATGCGTTTGTAACCCGGCAGCGGCTCGGCGGCCGGATTATGGGCGTTTGTAATTGTATCGCCGACTCTTGAATCGCCAACGTTTTTAATACCGGCAATTATAAATCCAACGTCCCCCACTGTCAGTTCATCGCAGGAGACCGGCTTCGGATTAAATACGCCGACGTCCGATACTTCAAATTCTTTTCCAGTCTGCATCATCCGGATTTTCTCCCCCGGCTTAACCGTTCCTTCTTTAATCCGGATATAGGCGATAACTCCGCGGTACGTATCATATACAGAGTCGAAAATCATGCCCTGCAGCGGAGCTGAAGGATCACCCTGCGGTGGCGGCACCTTTTCAACAATCTGCCTTAAAATTTCGTCTGTGCCTATTCCGTCCTTCGCGGAGGCAAGTACTGCTTCCGAAGCGTCCAGGCCGATAACATCCTCGACTTCCTGCTTCACCCGTTCAGGCTCTGCGCTCGGCAGATCCACCTTATTAATAATAGGCAGAATTTCCAGATCGTTATCAAGGGCAAGATACACATTGGCGAGCGTCTGGGCTTCAATGCCCTGAGCGGCATCTACAATCAAAAGGGCCCCCTCACAGGCTGCCAGGCTCCGCGACACTTCATAGGAAAAGTCGACGTGTCCCGGAGTGTCAATCAAGTGAAAAATGTACTCCACTCCATCTGTATGTGTATATTTCAGCTGTACAGAATTAAGTTTAATCGTAATACCGCGTTCTCTTTCTAAATCCATCGCATCCAGCATCTGGTCTTTCATTTCACGCTGGGTCAACGCACTGGTCGATTCTAAAATCCGGTCAGCAAGCGTCGATTTCCCGTGATCAATATGGGCGATGATCGAAAAGTTACGAATGCGCTTCTGGCGCTCAATTTTTTCCTGCTCTTTCATTGATTCGATCACTCCTGTTATTACTACTTTGCCGTGCGTTCCGTTCGCAGAGACTAACGTCTATTATAGCAATGCCCCGCTCTTCCTTCAATGTTCGCGTTCGCTTCGCTTTAATTCTGAAAATTTCATCCATTTAACTCTTTCCTGCTGAATCTTGCGCTCAGTCGTGATTTTTGATAGAATCCTTTTGTGCTGATAAAAGAAACGACCGGTAACTAAAGGAGGTGACCACCATGGCAAATATTAAATCCGCAAAAAAGCGCGTGATTATTAACGAAAATCAACGCGTGAAGCAGCAGGCTTTCCGTTCTTCCATGCGTTCGGCTATTAAAGAATTCGACAAAAACATCGATGCAAACAACGTTGATGCTGCGAAGAATTCCTACGCGCTCGCGATGAAGAAAGTAGACAAAGCAGCCAGCAAAAACATGATTCACAAAAACGCGGCCAACCGCGCTAAATCCAGAATGCACAAGCGCCTAAGCGCAGTAGCACAATAAGGATAAAACGACTCGGGCCCGAGTCGTTTTTTTATTGTCCAATTTTCTGGCCCGAGACAAGCTTCATAAAACAGAGCTCGAGGGCGAGCTGCTTATCCATTTTCCCGGCTTTCATCTGGTAATCCGTAGTACTAAGCAGCTTCAGAGCGTTCTGTAGGTACGAATGCGAAAATGCCGCCGCCGGCTTTTCAGCAAGCTGTACCGCATACGGATGGACTTTAATCGAACCGGCCATGCGTTTTCGCGAATAGCCCTGCTGCTTCAGGTTTTTTACATGATAAATAATACGGATCTGACGGGCAAGCAGCGCCAGAATCTTGATCGGCTCTTCTCCCTGCTTAAGCAGGTCGTAATATATGCGCAGCATCGTCTTTGCCTGGCCTTTGACTACGGCGTCCACCAGTTCAAACACGTTGTCCTCAAGCGAGCGCGGCACCAGTTTATCCACTGTTTCCATCGTCACTTCCCCGCTTCCCGTATAAAGCTGCAGTTTTTTCGCTTCTTCGGCAAGCATCAGAAGGTCTTTCCCGGCAAGAACAATAAAACGATCCATGACTTCGCGGCTCATTGTAAGCTGGTGGGCCTGATTAAACTGCTGCATCCATTTTTTCATCGTCTCTTCACCGGCGGCTGCTGCTTCTAGTACCACAGCCTGTTTTTTAATTTCCTTAACTACCTTTTTCCGGGCGTCGAGCTTTTCATAAGGCGCGGACAGTATTAACACAGTAGTAGGATTCGGCTTCCTGGCATATGTTTCAAGCGCTTCGATTTTATGCTCCACCTTCTCTTTCTCTTTTGCCCCCGTTAAAAAGTAGCAGTTTTTAAGCACGATCACCCGCCGCTCTCCGAAAAAAGGGAGAGTTTCCGCCTCCTCCACAGCAATTTCCACCGGTGTCTCACGCATGTCGAACGTAGACAGATTGAATTCTCTCTCCTCTTCCGCCAGTGCTTTTCCAATAATTTTCTGCTGAATATCCTGAATCATATAGCCTTCTTCACCCTGCAAAAGGTAAAACGGCTGTACGTCCTCCTGCTGTATCTGCTTTTCCATCGTTATATAATCCATCTGCTCACACTTTCCGAACGTATTCTCTTTCTATTTTATCTTATTTTCTTTTTTATTCCTACGAGAAACCCTGACTTAATTGCACACCGGAAGCATTTCCTCTCTTGCCGTAAGTATACCAGGCGTCTCCCGGGAAGAAGTGATGAACTGGACAGCTCCCTGAAGATCCGTACGCCATATATTTACGCCCGCTTTTTCAAGTATTTCGAGAGGTTCCGGATGAGGGTGGCCAAAACGGTTGCAGTAGCCTGCTGATATAACCGCATGCTCCGGCTGAACCGCTGCCACAAAATCTTTGGCCGTGGATGTTCTGCTGCCGTGATGACCCGTTTTTAAAACGTCCACCTGCAGCCCAGGATAAGCCTGCACTATCTGTTTTTCCTGTTCGGTGGAAATGTCCCCGGTCAGCAGCCAGCGCTTTCCGCCAAGCTCAAAATACAACACAACAGAACGATCGTTTTTATCCTTCGATTCACCCCCGGGATGCAGAACATAAAAAGGCGTATTCTCAATATGGTGACTTTCCCCGCCTTCGACGATCCTAATATCTGTATGTTTGTCAAACGCTGCCAAAAGCTCCCGTTCCCCGGGCTCATACTGGGCGCTTCTGCCATACCATAGTTCGTCTGTGGGCACATGCTCCACCACGTATTTCAGGCCGCCAACGTGGTCAGCGTCCCCGTGCGTTGCAACTACCGTGTCCAATTTGCGGATTCCCCGGTATTTTAAATATTCAGCAACGACGGCCTCACCGGGATCAAAGGGAGACTCCTGTTCCTTCCACTCTTCGTCGTTAAAGCTTACCCTTCCGCCCCCATCAACAACCATCACGCCCTGCCTGTAAGGCATTTCAATGACTGTGCTGTCTCCCTGCCCGACGTCAAGGTAGGTCACTCTTCCCCGACCATCTGTATAAGGGGCCGTCCACTGCCAGACTGCTGCCGCGAGCATGACTGCTGCTGATAGAAACATAGCTGTCTTTCGCATGTTTTTGTTCCACGCTGTAATAAACATCATGCATCCTGCCGCATATACAACGATAAAAACAGGACCCGGCTTTCCGAGAAGTATTGTGGACCACGGCATACCGGCAAGATAGATAAAAAGTTCGTGCATCCAATCAATTGCTGAAAAAACCAAAGAAAAGATTTCGGGAGGAGAAGCAATAAAAAAGGAAAGAAGGTAATTCAAAAACAAAAAGGGGAGAACGAGGAATAGAAGAACCGGGGCGAACAAAAAATTAATCAGTACATTCCATAGAGAAAATTGATAGAAGTTCCATAGTATTACAGGTAGAGAGACGAGCATTGACGAACCGGCGACCCAGACCATATTCATCCATTTCCCGGCGGCTGTCATTCTTTTTCTGCACAGAAGCAGATGGGCGCTCAATAAAAAGGAGAGCTGAAAACCGATGTGAAAAAGATAGCCCGGACTGAGAATAAGCATAACCCCCATCACCATCAAAAGAATAATTACCGGATCCATATGCCGCCCGCGGGGTCCCCATTTCTGCCAGCCGATGAAAAATCCTGCAGCAAGGGCCGCACGAAGCACCGAGGGAGCTCCACCGGTCAGTACAGCATATACGGGCAAAAGGCAGAGGATCACCGTATAGGAGCGTTCCTTCGTCACTCCGATTCGCTTCAGCAGAAAAAATACAGCCCCACTAATAATAGCAACATGCATGCCGGAAACGACGAGCACGTGCACGAGACCAAGCGAGCGGTATGCTTCCTCCACCTCGCCGGCCATTGACGCACGGTCTCCAAACAGCAGAGAGCCCGCCAGACCAGCGGCCTGTTGAGGAAAGAACCTTTCAATACGCTGCATCTGCTGGGCCCGGATCCGCTGGAGGGTGTCAACGGCTCCCGTTGAGCGTGCAAAGCATTCAACGTTCTGACTATTATCCACCGTAAACAGCCAATGTATTTTTTCCCAGTACAGATAAGTCTCGTAGCTGAATCCGCCGGGATTACCAGCGGCCGACGGTGCCTTCATTTCCCCGTTCCACCGGCACTGTTCTCCCGGAAGAAGACTTTTGCTTTGCTGCATTTCTTCTTCAGTGTCAAACCACCATGTGACCGGTATGAACTCCCCCGTATCCGTACGAAGTTCAAAACGGGCCCTTCCGCCGTCATACGTTAGAGGCGAGGCTACGGTACCAGTAATTTCTGATTCGGTGCCGTTAAAAAATGAATCGTTGTGTTCCACCCAGTACCAGGAGCTTCCGGCAAAGATCAGTGTTAATACTGCACCGGCAGCAAATACCCGAAAGCGCCGCAATATGATAAAACCGGCGCCGAAGCAAAGCCAAATAATCCCCCACATCCAGAAATCTCCACGGAGCAGCATTCCGACTGGGGCTGTCATAGATATAAGTATCCATAGGACGGGGATCGTGTTCACCCCCAAATGTTAAATATTAAGATAGGAAAAAGAAAAAGAAAGGGCCTGCCCAGCGAGGCAGGCTTTGTCGTTCGTGGTTTATTTCTGGCTTTCCTGGAGGGCTTCTTCTAAATCGCGAAGAATGTCGTCTATATGTTCGATGCCAACGGAAACCCGGATAAGGTCTGCCGATACCCCTGCCGCACGCTGATCTTCCTCAGAGAGCTGCTGATGCGTGGTGCTTGCCGGATGAATAACTAACGACTTTGCGTCTCCGACATTCGCTACGTGCGAATGCAGATTGCAGGCTTCGATAAATTTTTTCCCTTCGGCGAGACCACCTTTGATGCCAAAGGTCAGAATGGCCCCTTTTCCTTTCGGCAGATACTTTTCCGCTGTAGCATGCGTCTCATGTGAAGAAAGTCCGGGGTAGTTCACCCAGTCCACCAGCTCATGCTGCTCTAGAAATGACGCTGTCTTTTCCGCGTTTTCACAGTGGCGCTCCATTCGCAGATGAAGCGTTTCAAGCCCCTGGAGAAGCAAAAATGAGTTCATTGGAGAAATAGCTGGTCCTAAATCACGCAGCAGCTGCACACGTGCCTTTAAAATATAGGCCATTTCTCCAACCGCTTCGGTAAATACGACACCGTGATAACTCGGGTCCGGCTCTGTAAGTCCTGGGAATTTGCCATTATCCCAGTTGAATTTTCCGCTGTCCACAATCACGCCGCCAATTGTCGTGCCGTGTCCGCCGATAAATTTTGTTGCCGAATGTACGACGATATCCGCGCCGTGGTCAATGGGCCGGCACAGAATAGGCGTAACTGTCGTAGCGTCCACTATTAAAGGCAGCCCGTTATCGTGAGCCACCCGGGCAATTTTTTCGATATCAAGTACATTGCCATTGGGATTTCCAATAATTTCGCTGAATATTAATTTTGTATTTTCATTTATCTTTTCCTCGTACGCCCGCGGGTCCGTACCATCCACCAGATGAACCTGGATACCCATTTTCGGAAGCGTATGCATAAACATGTTGTACGTGCCGCCGTACAAGCCGCTCGAAGCGACAATTTCATCTCCGGCGCTGCAAATATTCAATACGGCAATATGAATAGCGGAGCTGCCGCTTGCAGTAGCAAGCGCACCGATACCTCCATCCAACGCAGCCATTCGTTTTTCAAAAACATCGGAGGTCGGGTTCATGATTCGGGTGTAAATGTTCCCAAATTCCTGAAGGCCAAATAAATCAGCGGCATGGTCGGTATCATTAAACTCATAGGATGTTGTCTGGTAAATAGGCACCGCTCTTGCGTTAGTGGCCGGATCGGGGGTTTGGCCCGCATGCACAGAAAGTGTTTCAAGTTTCCAGTCTTTATGTTCTTCCACAGGAAAGCTCCTTTCTCTCAAAGCAATAGTTTTTCTTCCTTAACTTTATCAGACTATTTCGAAAAGTAAATATTAGAGAGAAATGTAATCCCGGAGCTGCTCCACCGTCTTTTCACCTATTCCGCTCACATTGGATAAGTCTTCTATCGTTTCAAAGGAACCGTTCTCTTCCCGGTAGCTTAAAATAGCTGCGGCTTTTGCCGGGCCAATTCCAGGTATAGTTTCTAAATCCACCTGCTCCGCCTCATTCACATTAACCACAGACCCTTCCTCACTGCTTTCTTCGAGCGGGCCAGTAACTGTTTCCTCCCCTTCCCCAGGTATATGAATAACCATCTCATCCTCTACTCTTTCTGCAAGATTCACCTGAAGCATATCCGCTTTGTCCGTAATTCCGCCCGCCTTCTGGATCGCTTCTTCGACTCTCTCATCTGACTGAAGTTTATAAACACCCGGGGCATGCACTTCCCCTTTCACATCGACCTGGACCACTCCACCGGGCTCTTCAGCTTCCTGCTCAGAACCACTTCCAGAGGCCTCTTCCTGCACTGTTTCGTCCGATTGATTTTCCCATGGAACAGATTCCTGCTTTTCCGCCTGTTTCCCGGGTAGTCCGCTCCAAAATAATAGAAACATAATTCCAAGGCACACGGCTCCGCCGGCGCTGACTGCAATTAATTTCCAACGGCTCGTCAAAGAAAGCATCAACTCCAGATTCTTTTTATTTGTTTAATTAGTAAAGGGAAAATTTAGGAGGGGAAGGGAGCAGGGCCCCCATATTAACGAGGAGAATGTTCACTTCTATATATTACAATATTTTACACTATTTGTCTGTTTTTTTCGCTAAAAAGAATATACGCTCGCTTTCTTCATCCGGAAAATTCGCTGTGAAGTCAGCTGTGATACGGACAGTCGAAAAACCCGCTTCCTCGAGCCACTCTTTGTATTCATTAACGGCAAACGTACGCTGTACATGATCTTCATCAAACCGGCTGTAGGTGCCGTCAGCATTTTTCGAAAAAATAGTCAGCTCATGCTCAACCTCCCAGATTTGTTCTGAAGGATACACATCCCATATAAAAGAAATCTCTTCATCATTGTCTGCAAAGGAAACCTCAGACAAAATATCCTCTATGTAGTGAATGGAATGAACGTCGAACATAAAGGTACCACCAGCTTCAAGATGATTATACACACCGGCAAAGGTAGCTTTAACCTCCTCCGGCTTTGTTAAATAGTTCAGGGAATCACAAAAACAAAAAATGAGCTGGTACGTATCCGGCGCGTCCAAAAACCTCATATCCTGATGGAACAATACAGGTCTTTCCCGTGAAGCACTCCATTTCTGCGCTGCCACTGCAAGCATGTCTGCTGAAAGATCCATGCCGTCAGCATGAAATCCTTCGTTATAGAGACGTTTCATGATCTCTCCGGTTCCGCATCCAAGTTCAAGCATTTTGGGATTATTGGCCGGGACTTCTTTTATGACGGTTTCTTTCCAGGCGTCATACGGAGCTTCAGCCATCAGCCGGTCATACACTTCGGCAAAGCCGTTATACATTGAGTGGGCCATGCTGCACTTCCCTTCATTTTAAATTAGAAAAAGGCCTGATTTTTCAGGCCTTTCTGGCTTACATTGTTACTGGGAAAGCACCGTTTCGAGTTCCACGTATGCGGCATCTCCCCATAATTTTTCAAGGTTGTAATAATTTCTTTCGTCTTCATGAAAAATGTGTACAACGACATCCCCGAGATCGATCAGCACCCATTTGGCTTCGTTATAGCCTTCAAGTCTCTGTACGTCTAGACCCTGCTTGTGCGCAGCCTTTTTCAATTCTGTGGCAATCGCCTGCACCTGCTTTTCAGAAGTGCCGTGCCCGATAACAAAATAATCTGCAATCGGTGAAACCCCTCTCATATCAAGTGCTACGATATCGTGTGCATTTTTGCTGTCAGCAGTTTGTACCGCTAATTCAAGCAGTTCCTTTTCGTTCATCTACAGGCCTCCATTATTTGTGTTCCATCACCAGATCGTTGTAAGCGGCAAGCGTATCTGGAAATACAGGAACATTTTTTGAAATTAAAAATTGAATCGTGTTTCCAAGAGCCATGATGATGGCAGCGTCTATATCTGCTTCTGCCGCCTCCCGGACTTTTTCCACTCCAGGAAATGTGCGGTTTGGCTCTATATAATCCGCTAAAAACAGCACCTTTTCATAAGCTGTCATATTGGGCTTTCCGGTCGTATGCCAGTAAATAGAAGAAACAATATCCACGTCTGCAATCCCGGCTTCTGTCTGAATGAAATAAGCACCGGCCGGGGCATGAAGCAATTCGTCCCCGTAGGCGATAAACCTGCCGGCTTCTTCTTTTCCACGGAGCAGTTCACGCATTTCTTCGACAGGACGGTATTTAGCATAGTCATGCAAAATAGCTGCTATCTCTACTTTATTATAATCGATATCAAACCGTTCTGCCAAATATAAAGCGGTCTCCCGGACACCGAGTGTGTGCTTGTATCTGTTTTCCGTCAACTGTTTTTTAACGATTTGAAGAGCTTCATTTTTGTCCATACAGTTTTTTCCTCTCAATCTCTTTTAATACATTACCCGGCACAATATAGCGGACGGTTTCGCCGTCCCTGAGCCGGCGGCGTATCATCGAAGAAGAAACGTGCATCACAGGAGCTTCCACCTGGGTCAGCCATGAAGGCTTGCGGCCGTTGTAGCCGGGCCGGTTTACAAATACAAATTCAACCAGCCTGCGAAGCTTTTCAATATCCTTCCATTTATCCATCTGGTCTGCCATATCGCCGCCGATCAAAAAGAAGAACTCCGTTTCGGGCGCCTGCTGCTTAAAATAGCGTACTGTATCAATTGTATACGAAGGTCCGCCACGTTCGATCTCCACGGAGGACGTTCGAAATCCGGGATTATCCTCAATCGCTGCTTCTACAAGCCTTAGACGTTCTTCCCCGGAAATCATTTTCTCCCTCTGCTTATGTGGCGGTGTGTGGACTGGGATAAACCAGACTTCATCCAGATTTAATGCATTTTTTGCCTCTTCCGCCATAATCAGATGAGCTAAATGCGGCGGATCAAATGTGCCTCCGAACAGGCCGATACGTTCATTCATAATAGCTTCTCCTTGTTTACTTTGGAAGTTCAATCCCAGGATTGTCTTTCGATCTCCGGTACAATACGATCGTATTTCCGATTACCTGTACAACTTCAGAGCCGGTACCTTCAGCAAGCTCAGACGCCACTTCATGCTTGTCTTCCATGCAGTTCTGCAGAAGGTTCACCTTCAGAATTTCCCTTTTTTCAATCGCTTCATCTACGTGTGTAATAATTTGTTCATTCATACCTTCTTTTCCAATTTGGAAAAGTGGCTTTAACGAATGTGCTTCTCTTCGCAAAGTACGCTTTTGTTTATTATTAAGCATTGTTTTCTCCTTTTAGATGGTCTTCGACAAGTGCCTGCATTGCTTTACGGTCCGGTTCCGTCCCCGTCCAGTACTTGAACGCAAGCGCTCCCTGATTAACAAACATTCCACTTCCATTCAATGTGTCGACCCCTGCCTGCCGGGCATCCTTTAACCACCTGGTTTCCCAAGGGTTATAGATAAGGTCACTGCATAATGCAGAGGCTTTTACATTTTTGAGGCTCCAGGGGGAATTGTTTATCTCAGGGCTCATCCCAATCGAAGTAGTGTTAATTAGTATGTCGTACTCATGGTTCCTGCTTTCCGCTTCCTCTTTAGCCGCTACTTTGATAGCTGCTATATCTTCCAGATGCTTTTTCAGCTGTTCTGCTTTTTCCTGCGTGCGGTTCACAATAGTAATGCTCTCAGGGCCCCGCAGGCTTAACGCGTAGCATACGGCCCGCGCTGCCCCGCCCGCTCCAATCACAAGAATGTTTGCATTTTTGATTTGATCCAATGAACGTACAGCCAGTAAAGATTCCAGATAGCCTTCCCCGTCCGTATTATATCCGACAAGCGCATCATTTTCTCTTACGACCGTATTCACCGCGCCGATTCTTTCGGCTGAGGGGTCAAGCTTATCGATATAGTCCATCACCCGTACTTTGTGGGGAATGGTAATGTTGAAGCCGGCAGCCCCTAGCTGCCGAAGCGCCTGTACACCCTTTTGCAGCTCTTCTTCCGGCATATCGAACAAATGGTAGTACCCGTCTATGCTTAGTTTTCCGAATTGCTCATTATGCATTTGCGGCGACAGCGAATGACCGAGCGGATGGCCGATTAAGCCAAGCAGCGTTTTTGGCAATTAAATCACCGCCTCCCGTTTTGATACTCCTGTACCAACCGGCACGTAAATATCCACGGAAGCACGGGCGTTTGTTACCGTAATCCATCCGAGGCCCTGCACAACAATATCTGTTTTTTCCTCTTTAATTTCAATTCGGTGCTTCGTTAATTCCGGCGCATCTTCCACACTGTACGGAGGCTTTAATACGTCTCCGACCCTGTCCGGGTGGAGGCGGTCAGCGTTATCCTGCTTGGTGCGGTGCACCGGAAGCCGGTTAGACATAAACACAACAAATGAATTAGGATCGCCTTCAACAAAATCCATGCGCACATAACCGCCGATAAATATCGTCTGTCCGCTTTCAAGCTGGTACACTTTCGGCTTTAATTCCTTTTCAGGAATAAACTCTTTCCGTTCCTTAAGACTCCGTGTGCGCCCGAACTGCTTATCGTTGATAAGTCCGGGAGTATCGTAAAGACTCGCCTGTTCATCTAAAGGGACTTCAATCATGTCAAGCGTCGTTCCCGGAAAATGAGAAGTAGTAATGTCCTGTTCTTCATTTTCGCCGAATTCAGCAATCAGTGCATTAATAAATGTAGATTTACCAACGTTAGTGCACCCGGTGACGTACACGTCTCTGCCATTTCTTAGCTCTTCAATGCTTGAAGCAGCTTTTTTAATCCCGTGTTTATTTTTGGCACTCAGCAAAACAACGTCTTTTGGCTTTAATCCCTGCTGCTTTGCCTGACGGCGAATCCAGTGGAGAAGCTTGTTTTCATTTAAAGAGTGCGGCAGCAGATCCGTTTTGTTCACCATTAAAAGCACCGGGTTATCTCCGACATATCTTTGAAATCCCGGAATCCAGCTGCCTTCAAAATCAAACACATCAACAATTTTTACAATAAGTGCTTTTTTTCTGCCGAGCTCATGCAGCTTATCACGGAAATCCTGATCTTCCATGTCCACGTCCTGAACTTCATTATAATGCTTCAAACGAAAACAACGCTGGCAGATCACTGTCGCTCTGTCTACTAGCGCTGATGTCGGGACGTACCCGGCTTTATTTTTATCCTCATTTTGAATAGGCGCCCCACATCCGGCGCAGTACAGCTCTTCGGTCATTGTGTATCCTCCCATTGAATTAATCCTCTGTCTTTTAAGCGCTTCATTAACCGGCGTTCTATCTTCCGGTTAATTTTTGTCAGAAAGCCATCACTTTGGGCCACAGGCACAACTAACACCGTGTAAAATCCGGCCCGGTTTCCTCCGAATACATCCGTCAGAACCTGGTCACCGACTACAACCACTTCACGCTTTTTAAGTCCCATCCGTCTGGTCGCTTTTCGAAACGCCCGGCCCATCGGTTTTTTGGCCGAATGAATGAAATGAATGCCGTTTGGCTCTGAAAACGAGCGCACACGGTGCTCCGAATTGTTGGAAACAATAGTTACCTGAAAACCCTGCTCCTGTAAAAAGAAAAACCAATCATCAAGCTCGTTTGTTATATCCGGCCGGTCCCATTCTACCAGAGTATTATCCAAATCAGTGATAATACCTTTAATATTGTTTTCACGCAGGTGTTCTAAATCGAGATCTAAAACACTCGGCAAGTATTCATTCGGCATAAATCGCTTAATCAAAATCCCGTCCCCCTTCAAGCAGGCCCGCTTTAACTTCCGGCCTGCAGCTCACTGTAATATAAAACGCACTTATTTCTTCTATTTTAACAAACCCTTATTCAAATATCGCAATAACCTGGCGTTGTTTTCCGTCATAAGCCGTACAAACAGCAAGTATAACCGTCAGAAGCTTTTTTTTCAATTTTCTTTAGAGACGTCATGCAATATTGAAAAAAAAATTGTGAAAAGCGCCCCCGTCTCTTCCTATATATGTGTTTGAAATGATTGCTGTTTCCGGGATTCGCTTCTAATGCAAGGCGTTTAGATATACGCTATAATGTGAAAAGAATTCAGTGGCGACCGAAACTAACAAGGAGGTTCTTCATGTTTACTATTTTACACCTTGCCATCATTGCACCGTTTCTGGCTGCTGTGCTGGTGCCTCTTCTGTATAAATTTATTCCGCGTATACATACAGGATGGTTCGTACTTATTGTTCCTATTATTCTTTTCAGCTACTTTTTGAGCTACCTTCCGGACGTTTCCGGCACGGGCTCCGTCATGAAAACATTCGAATGGATCCCTTCCCTGGGCATTAATTATATTGCCTATGTGGACGGTCTCGGCCTTTTATTTGCCCTGCTGATTACAGGGATCGGGGCTCTCGTAGTTCTGTACTCCATCTATTACCTGGACAAGCATAAGGAGCAGCTAAATAATTTTTATACATATTTGATGCTTTTTATGGGGGCCATGCTGGGCCTGACGTTGTCAGATAATTTAATCGTTTTATATACTTTCTGGGAAATTACGAGCATTTCATCATTTCTGCTGATTTCTTATTGGTATACAAAAGAAAAATCCCGCTACGGGGCATTGAAATCACTGCTTATCACCGTTATGGGCGGATTTGCCCTTTTAGTTGGTTTTGTGCTGATCGCTTCTGTAACTGGCACCTACAGCATTCGCGGCATCCTGGAAGCTTCGGATCAGCTCGCCGGCAGTCCGCTGTTTCTGCCGGCAATGCTTTTGATTCTGCTTGGGGCATTTACAAAGTCGGCCCAGTTTCCGTTTCACATCTGGCTGCCGGACGCAATGGAGGCACCGACGCCGGTTAGTGCCTACCTGCACTCCGCGACAATGGTTAAAGCGGGCATTTATTTAGTTGCCCGCATGACCCCCCTGTTTGCGGTCAGTGCCTATTGGTTCTGGCTTGTCACTGGCTTCGGGCTTCTTACTCTCATTTGGGGATCCCTTTCTGCAATACGACAGACCGATTTAAAAGGCATCCTCGCGTACTCCACGGTCAGTCAGCTCGGAATGATTTTGTCGATGCTCGGCGCCGGGGCTGCAGCGCTTCACTATGACAGTATCGACAACAACGCCTACACGATTGCAGTGGCAGCTGCCATTTTTCACTTAATTAACCATGCCACCTACAAAGGCAGCCTGTTTATGATGGTAGGTATCATCGATCACGAAACAGGCACACGGGACATCCGCCGGCTTGGCGGTCTCATGACATTAATGCCGATTTCCTTTACCATTGCCGTCATCGGTGGATTTTCGATGGCTGGCCTGCCGCCATTCAACGGATTTTTAAGTAAAGAAATGTTTTTCATGTCCATGGTTGAAATTACTCACTTCCCGCAGTACAGCGCAGATTCCATTGGTATTCTACTTCCAATCGTCGCCTGGGCAGCGAGTATTTTCACTTTTGTTTACTCCATGATGATCATTTTCCGGACCTTTACCGGGAAGCTTCAGAAGGAAAAGCTTCCAACCAAACCACATGAAGCTCCGCTTGGCATGCTTTTGTCTCCCATCATTCTCGTAGCTCTTGTGTTGTTTATCGGCTTTTTCCCGAACACACTCGTGCCAACGATTATCGAACCAGCAATGGCGTCTATTATGCCTGAGCTTGCCCAGACAGGATCATTTGGGGTGGACATTTACTTCTGGCACGGCTTTTCCCTTGAACTGTTTATGACTATCGGAGTTGTCCTGCTTGGTACGGCCATATTCCTGGCGCTGCAAAAATGGAATAAAATGCACGCCATCTTTCCGGAAAACCGTCTGTTTAATCAGGCGTACAACCGTTCTCTTGAAGGGCTTGACCGCTCTTCTCACGCCTTAATGTCCTGGCATATGACCGGGCTCGTGAGAGATTACTTTATATATATTTTCTCTTTCACCGTAGTACTGCTCCTTTTCTCGCTTTTCGGTACTGGAGCATTTACTATCGATTTCGAAAATATGGTTTCAGTTAGTCCTTATGAAGCCGTTCTCTCTCTGGTACTGGTAGGGTCTTCCCTTATTCTTATGTTTACCCGGTCCCGGTTGAAGGCGGTCATTTCCCTGGGCGTGCTCGGCTACACGGTGGCATTGTTCTTTGTATTATTCCGGGCACCGGATCTGGCATTAACGCAGCTGACAATTGAGACCGTTTCGGTGACGTTATTTTTACTTTGTTTCTATCATTTCCCTCAAATCTTCGATGCTCTGAAGGAAACGAAATTTCATGCAGTCAACTTTGTTATCTCAGCTGCAGTCGGACTCACTGTTACATTAATCGGCCTTTCCGCCAGTGGCACCAGACTGTTTCCGGCAATATCTGATTACTTTTTGGAAAACAGCTACAAAGAAGCAGGCGGCAATAACGTCGTAAACGTTATCCTAGTGGATTTCCGCGGATTTGATACCCTGCTTGAGATTCTCGTATTAGCTATCGCCTCCCTCGGAGTTTACTCCTTGATTAAATTACGGCTGGCAGGAGGTGAGAATAAATGAAGTACAACGACATCATTTTGCAGACAGTAACGAAATTCATTTCATTTCTCATCTTTCTGTTTGCAGTCTATATCTTTTTCAACGGCCACCAGGAGCCCGGAGGCGGCTTTATCGGAGGACTGATGACAAGCGCTGCACTAGTTCTTCTGCTTCTCGCCTTCGATATGGAAACAATCCGCCGGGCCCTGCCGATTGATTACAAACTTATGACCGCCATCGGCCTTGTATTTGCTGTTGGTACCGGCGTAGGCTCGTTTTTCTTCTCGGTACCGTTTCTTTCACAAACCTTCGGTTATTTTCATTTTCCCGTACTGGGTGAACTGGAACTGACGACGACCCTCGCCTTCGACCTGGGTGTTTATCTGGTCGTTATTGGAACGGCTATGACTATTATTCAAACGATCGGAGAGGATAAATAGTGGAAATAATTATGTCTATCCTTGCCGGCTTCTTATTTACTGTCGGTTTGTATTTAATACTGACGAAAAACTTAATCCGCATTATTATTGGCAGCTCAGTTTTAAGCCACGGAGCCCATTTGCTGCTTTTGACCATGGCGGGGCTGAAGACTGGGGCCCCCCCACTGCTTGGTCTTGAAGCTGACACTTATGTAGACCCGCTTCCCCAGGCTCTTATACTGACAGCTATCGTTATCAGCTTTGGAGTAACGTCTTTTATTCTCGTTTTAGGATACCGTACGTACAAAGTGACCGGGGCGGCTGAGACTGACCAACTGAGAGGAACTGATACTGATGAGTAATTGGCTGATCCTTCCGGTCCTTATCCCTCTCATCGCAGGGATCATAGCTTTGTTTTTTCCAAAGCATGTCACCGCCCAGCGTACCTGGGCATTTATTACGAGCCTGATCCTGATTGGCGTCAATATCTTTTTGCTTACGTACATATTGGCCAACGGAATCATGACTCTTGAGCTCGGCGGCTGGGAAGCTCCGTTTGGCATTGTTCTGGTAGGAGATTCGTTAGCCGTGCTTTTAACGACGACTACGGCACTTGTGGCGCTGCCCATTATTTATTTCTCCTTCAGCACCATCGGAGTGGAGCGGGAAAAATATTATTACTACGCCTTTTTCCAGTTTTTAATCGCCGGAGTGTCCGGGGCTTTTCTGACTGGTGATATTTTCAACCTGTTTGTCTGTTTCGAGGTTCTTCTTTTAGCCTCCTATGCTTTAATCGGCCACGGCGGTACAAAAACACAGCTGAAGGAATCGTTTAACTACGTTATTGTAAACGTCGTTTCCTCCGCTTTTTTCGTTATTGGCGTGGCGTACCTTTACGCCGTAACAGGCACCCTGAACATGGCCCAGCTCAGCGAGCGGGTCAGTGAAGCAGGCTCTGAACCGATTATCACGGTTATTGCCATTTTGTTTTTAATCGTGTTTGGATTAAAAGGAGCGTTATTCCCTCTGTACTTCTGGCTGCCAGGATCATATTCAGTACCTCCAACAGCCATCGGGGCGATATTTGCTGCTCTTTTGACCAAGGTCGGCATCTACAGCATTTTTAGAACCTACTCTGTTATCTTTACTGAAGATACGGCCATTACACATACCATCCTTCTCGTCCTTTCAGCAGTAACGATGATTATTGGTGTTATCGGTGCAATTGCTTACAGAGATGTTAAATTGATTTTAGTATACAATGTTATTGTAGCTGTCGGGTTTATCCTCTTCGGTGTCGCTTCATTAAACAGCGATGCGTTTGTAGGGGCCATATACTACCTGCTGCACGATATCGTTATTAAAGCAGCACTCTTTCTGATTATTGGGGCGCTGATTACTGCAGCCGGCACCAGTAAGCTTTCAGGCATGGGGGGAATTATTAAGCATCACCCGCTTCTCACCTGGATGTTTTTCATCTCTGCTCTCGCTCTTGCCGGCGTTCCTCCTCTTGGGGGCTTTCCCGGCAAGCTGATGCTTGTTGTCGGTGGTGCTGAAGCCGGTCATTATATTGTCGTAGCAGTTATGATGATTGCAAGTCTGCTTGTACTTTATTCTGTAATACGTATTTTCCTTCAGGGCTTTTTGGGAGAACCAATGCTTACCCACGCAGAACAGTACGGCAGTATTAAAGCACAGATGCCTCCAATCGTCTTTCTCGTAGCGCTGTCTGCATTTATGGGCTTTGGTGCCGAAATTATGTATCCTTTTGTGGAAAGTGCCGCAGAAACGCTGATCAATCCCCGTGCTTATGTTGAAGCTGTGTTAGGGGGGAATTCATAATGTCGTTTCAGATTATGATCAATATTGTTATGGCTCTGCTTTGGATGATTATTAATGATGCATGGTCGTTTGCATCCTTTATCAGCGGCTTTTTTCTTGGTCTTCTTGTCCTGTATTTCATGCGGGGCTTTTTCCGGGAGAGACTGTATTTCCACCGGGTCTATGCGGCCTTCGTGCTGATGCTTATCTTTTTTAAAGAATTAATTCTGTCCAGCTTCTCTGTTGCCCGGCAGATCCTGAGTCCTAAATTAAACATCAGTCCCGGGATCTTTGAAATGGAAACCACTCTGGAGCACGAATGGGAAATAACACTGCTGTCGCTTTTAATTACGCTTACGCCGGGAACGCTGGTAGTCGAAGTTGCTCCAGATAACCGTTCATTGTTTATCCATGCGATGGATCTGCAGAGTGTGGAAGCGGCTCAAGAGGAAATCCGCAATTCATTCGAAAAAGCGATTAGGGAGGTAAGCAGATAATGATATTAAATGCGATTTATATCACAGCAGCAACGCTCGTCACTATATCCATTCTGGTCACAATGTACCGGGTGTTTAAAGGGCCGTCGATGCCGGACCGCGTTATTGCTCTCGACGTTATCGGCATTCAGCTGATTAGTCTAACAGCTCTCTTCTGCATTATTTTGAATACGACAGCGTTTATCGAAGTTATGCTGCTGCTTGCAATCCTGGCCTTCATCGGCACGGTAGCCTTCGCCAAATATATCGAAAAGGGTGTTGTCATTGAGCATGACCGAGATCGTTGACTGGATTGTAGCACTGCTCGCCCTTTTTGGAGCGGCCTTCAGCATCATAAGCGCTGTCGGTCTGACTCGCCTGCCGGATATCTTCACACGCTCTCACGCTGCCACAAAGGCGGCTACTTTAGGAGTGCTGTGCGTTGTTCTTGGTGCCTTTTTGTTTTTCATGGTACACACACAAACTTTCAGTCTCCGCTTCGTGCTGACCCTTGTATTTGTATTTGTGACGGCACCTGTGGGTGGCCACTTGATCGCAAGAGCAGCGTATAATGCCGGCGTTCCGCTGGCGGAGGGGAGCTCGCAGGATGCTCTCAGCCGCTCCAGGGAAAAGAACCGATTCTACCACAAAGAAAAAACCGATAATGACCATTAAGAAAAAACTGGACCTTTTATCTGGTCCAGTTTTTTTGATATTCAATCTTTTTCTCATAAATACTGGAATTCTTATCAAACCCTTGTTATGATAGGGTTTAAGAAAAAAACCAGAATAATGGAAGTATTTTTAAAATATATTTGCATTTTTTCTGGCTTTTCTTCTTAGAAACCTACAAAAATAAATGGAAGGGTTGACATACCGGGCTTTTCATGAGTTAATTTGGTATGAAAGACTCTAAATTTATGGAATGAAAGGGAGTATTTTCATGAACAAGACGGATTTAATCAACGCAGTTTCAGACCAGGCTGAGCTTTCGAAAAAAGACGCTTCCAAAGCTGTAGACGCTGTATTCGACAGCATCACAGAAACTTTGAAAAAAGGCGACAAAATCCAGTTAGTTGGATTTGGAAGCTTTGAAGTACGCGAGCGTGCCGCTCGTAAAGGACGTAATCCACAAACGGGTGCAGAAATTAAGATTCCTTCCACGAAAAACCCTGCATTTCGTCCAGGCAAGCAGCTGAAAGACGCTGTAAACTAACATAAATATTTAAAAACAGCCTTTCTGATTTAGAAGGGCTGTTTTTTCTTGGAGTTCTTTAGTGTTTCTTCCAATGCGAATAAGGGAACAATTACATATCATTCTTTGAAGGAGCTTGTGTATGGATATAACAATTACCCGTCCCGCGGTTAAATGGATGAAGGAAGAACTCAATATTGAGAGCGGCGATACTGTAAGATTTTACGTTCGTTATGGCGGTTCTCCGCAGCTCTACCCCGGATTTTCTATGGGTATCGCTCTTGATGAACCGGAGAAACCGGCAGTATCGACAGAGGAAGAAGGCCTCACTTTTTTTGTAGAGGATGCAGACAGCTGGTATTTGCGCTCGCATAACCTGCATGTCAGTTTCAGCCGAAAACACGATACGATTGTATTTGAATACAACGAAAGCAATGACGCAGAGTAATTTCTACTCTGCGTTTTTTTATCCTTACCTGCCACAAAAGGCCCTGATCATAAAAAAAGGGCTGCAGGCATAAATGCCCGCAGCTTCAAAGGGAGAGAGAGTGATGCCTAAAGGAGAGCCTGTTATTCACGGCTTACAGGAAATGATTTGCTCCAAAATGAAAAGCCATAACGGCTGATCCATTTCGATTGTTCCTGCGAAAGGCAACAATGTAAATGTTGGAACGAAGCATCTGCCTCCTGTTATTTATTAGTGTACATAGTTACTGCAGGGTTTTCATTATGTATGTCAGATGTTCTTCCACTCTTTTTTCCCGAAGCTTTCCTTCCGCGGTTTGATTGTTTTTTGCGAAACGTTTTACTATACTAAAAAAGCACCCTACATACGTGAAACCTTTCCATAACGAACGGGCTCACAGGTATACTACGAGGAGGACATTACCTTGTCTATGAAAAGACCTTTAACTGCAGCAGATTTAGAACGTATTCACGTTGTTGATGACGCCCGCCTTTCTTCAGACGGCGAGCGGTATGCATTTGTACAAAAGTCTATTCAGAGCGATGCGGGCAGCTACTATTCAAATATATACACGCAGTACTTAACAGACGACGTTCCTGTTCAGTGGACGTTTGGATCTTATACAAATTTTTCGCCGCGGTGGTCCCCGGACGGCTCCAGCCTTGCTTTTGTGTCTGACCGCTCCGGCCTTAACCAAATTTGGATGATGAGTACTTCAGGAGGAGAACCAAAGCAGATTACTTTTGTTAAACACGGTGCCTCCAATCCAGTATGGTCGCCGGACAGCCAAAAACTGCTGTTTGAAACGGAACAGGCCGCCGAAGAAGACATCTTCACCACGGAGGTGGACTCTTCGGCCAAGCCTTCTTCTGTTGTAAAAATCGACCGTCTCCGCTATAAATCAGACAGCCGGGGCTTTCACCATGGCAGACGCGCCCACATTGGTTTGTTCCGATTCGACCGGGAAGACACTACCCTGCTTACAAACGGCAGCTACGATCACCACTCTCCTGACTGGTCTCCTGACAGTCAGTTTATCGTGTTTACAGCAAACAGAAACAGCGATGAAGACATTTCTCCGGTACAGGACCTGTATACACTCAATATTGAGACAAAAGAAATTTCCAGGCTGACGGATTCTTCCGGTACGTTTACTAATGCCAGCTGGTCACCGGACGGCTCCTGGATAGCATGCACTGGTCACGAATTAGAATACAAAAGCGCTACGATTAATCAAATCTGGCTGGTCAATCCATTAACAAAAGAACGAAAAGGAATGACGTTAAAGTGGGACGTCCAAATAGGTGACTACATGATCGGCGATATCAGAACCGGCCATACCTCTGATAAGCCAGTATGGTCGAGCGATCAGGAGCATATTTACTTTTTGGCAAGTGAGAACGGAAAAGTTGGTTTGTATCAAATGGATATGCATAATGAAATCACCGCTGTTCATGATGAGGACAACCACGTCTTTTCGTTCTCCTTTCACCCTAAAAACGAGCAGTTTGTGCTCGGCATCAGTGATCCCTCCAACCCCGGTGATTTCTACAGCCGGCGACTTGAGGATAAACGCCGTGTCCGCCTCACAGACGTAAACGCCAGCTTTTTGAAGGAGGTAGATCTTTCCCTCCCCGAAACTCTTTCCGTCCGTACAGGCGATCATTGGGATGTACACGGATGGATTATGTATCCTGTTGATTACGAAGAAGGACAGACCTTCCCGCTGATTCTGGAAATCCACGGAGGACCTCACGCTATGTACGGTCACACGTTCTTTCACGAATTTCAGCTGCTTGCCGCGGAGGGCTACGGTGTCCTGTTCAGCAATCCACGGGGAAGCCACGGCTATGGCCAGGCTTTCGCCGATGCCTGCCGCCGGGACTATGGCGGGAAGGATTTCGGGGATCTGCTCGCGATTCTGGACTATGCAGTCGACAGCTATGAGTTCGTCGACCGTAATCGGCTGGGTGTGACCGGTGGAAGCTATGGCGGCTTTATGACAAACTGGATGATCAGCCACACCGACCGCTTTAAAGCAGCCGTTACCCAGCGTTCCATTTCAAACTGGCTCAGCTTTTACGGGGTGAGTGATATCGGCTTTTTCTTTACAGACTGGGAGATCGGCGTACCGCTCCATCAGGATCCGGAAAAGCTTTGGCACCATTCTCCTCTCCGCTACGTCAAAGATATCCATACGCCTTTGCTGATCATGCACAGCGAAAACGATTACCGCTGTCCGATTGAACAGGCGGAACAATTGTTTATTAACATGAAATATTTAAACAAAACGGTCTCCTTTCTCCGTTTTCCAGGAGCCAATCATGAACTGAGCCGCTCCGGCCCTCCCGCTCTGAGGATTGAACGGCTGGTTCATATGATCGACTGGTTTAATCATTATATCGAAAAATAATATTCCAGTTTTTTGGCGCCGTGCAGCATAAAATGATCCCGCTTCAGTAGAAGCGGGATTTCATTTACGCGCCGGCCAGCGTCATCCATCTTTGTCTTCACTGCCGGAGCGCTTCTTAGTATGGTGTTTTTTTCTGTTTTCTTCTTCTTCGTATTTCATATCTGCCAGCGGAATTGGATCTTCACTGCTCGTTGGCGGCTCTTCATTTCCCGGCTTTTTATCCGGTTCCTGCTTTTTTTCTTTTTTTACTTTATTTTTAAGACGTTCTGATTCTGACATCTTGATCCCTCCTGTAATATAGTACCTGTAAATATATATACCACATTCGAAAGAAGAAAAAACAATGATACCCCAGAAGGAGGATACTATGAACAATGCCCGCTATTGGAAAAATAGAATTCGCACCCGTTCCGCCGCTATAATGGGCGAAGAGCATATGCGAAAAGCAGCGGTAGTAGTACCCCTGCTTTCATTGCACGATGAATATCATTTAATGTTTGAGCGCAGAGCATGGTCGCTGCAGTCCCAGCCGGGAGAAATATGTTTTCCGGGCGGAAAAATCGATGCCTCTGATCCTACTCCTCTTGCTGCAGGACTTCGCGAATTCGAAGAAGAAACCGGTATTCCCTCTCAAGCGATGGATGTATGGGGAGCTTTGGACGTTGTTGTCCAGCCGTTTCAGCGAATAGTCTATCCTTATATTGGAGAAGTTGACTATGCTGGTGATTTTTCTCCTAATACGTCGGAGGTGGATGAACTGTTCACCGTACCACTTAATTTCTTTTTAAAGAACGAACCCGAAAAGCATAATGTATACATGGGCATGCGTTTTTCAGATACGTTTCCCACTTCATTAATACCAAATGAAGAAACGTACCGGACAAACACTACAACGCTGCCCCAGTTTGTGTATCATTATCAGGATATTGTTATTTGGGGGCTGACGGCTCAAATTATCCGCCACACCGTATCTCTTCTTCGTTAACCACTTTTCCGATGGATTTATGCCTGGGCCAAAAGAGCAATCACCATGTCAGCTGACTGCTTCGAAGCATGCTTTAAAAATTCATCGTAGGACTGCTTTGCTTCTTTGCCTGCAATATCGCTGAGCGAACGGATAACTACAAATGGGCAGGAAAACCGATAGCATACCTGGGCAATTGCCCCTGCTTCCATTTCCGCACACTGAGGTTCGTCAAAGTGAGCTTTTAAGGCGTCCACCTGCTCCGTCTTACTCATAAACGAATCTCCGGACAAAATCAGCCCCGTCCGCGTATTCAAGTCCACCTGCAAAGCGGCGGCTTCTGCTTTCTCTATCCATTCACGGCTTGCAGGATAAGCTGCCGGCATATTTGGCACCTGCCCGAATTCATATCCGAACACTGTCGCATCCACGTCGTTATAACGCACCTCTGTGGATATCACCACATCGCCAACAGAAAGGTCCGGGTTGAATCCTCCGGCTGAGCCTGTGTTAATTACAGCTTCGGGCTTGTACAGCCCGATTAAAAGCGAGGTGGCGATAGCTGCATTCACTTTTCCAATACCCGACTGCAAAAGAATTACCTCATGGCCGTTTAAGCGCCCAAAAGAAAAAAAGCAGCCGCCGGTTTCTTTTTCTTCTATATCTTCCATTAAGCTTTTTAAATATTCAACTTCTTCTTCCATTGCTCCAATAATGCCTAAACGCATTGGCGGACCCACCTTTATCATTTACAATTATAATTACTGGTAAAACTACCCTGTACATTATAACGCAAAGGAGAATACATATGTCCTTAAACCTGCAAACAATCCGGGACAAGGTCGAATTTTTTGAATCGTCGTCCCTTGAACAGCTGGAAGCAGATATTCAAAAAAAGATCGAACAAAACGAAGCTCTGATGCTCGGGGTTCATCACGTGCAGCACCATGTGCACACCCGTTCAGAGAACGGGCGTTCAATTTACACCGCTGTCGTTCATTTCCGCGCTGTCCCCACCCCTTAATTTCATCAGAATAATATAAAGAAAAACCGGCCTCCCCAAGGAAAGCCGGTTTTTCTTTAGTTGTACGGGTTACTGTCAAGACGCTCTACGCTTGTTGGTTTCCAGCCTTCGCCGTCCACCCATTCCATGCGTACTTCGTATGGGTTTTCACTGCTGGCGTCCTCACTGATAACCGCTCTTGCCGTATCCTGCGATCCTCCGTTTTCGAGTCTCCAGAGCACTGTGCTGTTACCTTCTGTCGATCTAAGCCCAGTGGCTGCTTCTACAGCGTTCTCCATTTCTTCCCAGTTCTGACCGCCTTGCGTAAAGTCAGCCTGAAAGCTTTCCTGTTCAGTGCCCACCGGTTCGTATTCTCCGTCTTCCTGAGTCGTTTCCGTATCAGCACTGTCACTGCCTTCCGAGTCGGAAGTACTGCTGTTCTCTTCTTCTGACGAGTCTTCACTGGTCGTGCTTTCCTCAGAGGAGTCATTTTCGGCTCCATCGTTTGAAGAAGCAGCCGGATCTTCTTCTGTAGAAGAATCGGACTCAGAGGAAGAATCAGATTCAGAGGTTTCTTCTGCTTCTTCTGAAGTTTCTTCTTCTGTACCTTCTTCATCTGCATTGTTTTCCGGGGTTTCTTCTGTAGAAGAAGTGTCCGGGTTGTCCTCCGGTCCGCTTTCATTCTGCTCTTCTTCGGTATTAGTTGAATCTGCCATCTCTTCCCCGTTATCTTCAGCCTGTTCATTATTATTGTTAAAAAACAATAACAGAATTCCGAAGAACAGAATGAGGACTGCTACAATACCAATAGCAGCATTTAAAACATTATTCATCCGCTTTTTTCTTTTCTTTTGAAAGCGCGAGCCGGAGTCGTCGTTATAATTGTTGTTCGACATCTTATGATTCACCTGCCCCTATCATATGTATTGCTTTTGTAGTACAAAAACACGCCCTGCAGAGAGAACGTAACATGTCTTATCATAAAGGAAATATTTTCGGAAAACGAGGGAATATAGACCTATGATTTACATCCTCAAAGCAGGGCGCTGTGTTTAAGTTTTCATTGCTGCCGAACGGCTTTTAGGCGATTTCAATAATCTCGACTTCAATGTCCCCGCCCGGTGTCGAAACCGTCACCTGTTCACCAATCTGGCGTCCGAGCAGACTTTGGGCCATTGGGGAATCGTTGGAAATTTTTCCTTCCAGCGGATCAGATTCTGCACTTCCAACAATCGTATAGCTTTCTTCATCGCCGTTTGGCAGTTCTTTAAACCGTACTGATTTTCCGAGCGACACTACGGAGTTATTACCTGTGTCTTCTTCAATGATAGCAGCATTTTTGAGCATCTGCTCAATCTGGCTTACGCGTCCTTCTACAAAGGCCTGCTCATCTTTGGCAGCATCATACTCCGAGTTTTCGGACAAATCGCCAAAGCTTCTTGCAATTTTTATGCGCTCTACGACTTCCTGGCGCCGCTCCGTTTTTAAATATTCCAGTTCCTCTTCAAGCTTCTTTCTGCCTTCTTCTGTCATAAAATGCTGTTTTTCTTCTGGCATATTTTCACCCCTCTATTCAGTATAAAAATGTATCATATTTCGGCTTATTTTTATAGTATTTTACGTTATACTACCGGTTGCTTCCGGAAGCAGAACACTTACTGCCACGCCGTCACCAACAGGGAAAATATTGGTGCGAAAGTCTTTTCTTTCCACCAGCCAGCGGTTGTACGCCCGAATTTTTTGCACCATCGGCTGTAATCGTTCAGGTATATCTGCTTTCGGGTCAGCGACCAAACCGCGGAATAAAACGTTATCACTAATAATAAGCCCTCCTGGAGCCAGCAGTTGCTCGCACAATTGAAAATACCGCTGGTACTGGCCTTTGGAAGCGTCTATAAATACCGCATCAAACGTCGTTTTTTCTGAAAATTCTTCCTGCAGGTTTAAAGCATCACCAAGAACAAACGTAGTCTGCTCCTGCCAAGGACTTTTAGCCCGGTAATAAGCTGCACGCCTGTAGCGTTCTTCGTCTTTTTCCACCGATACTATGGACGTTTCGGGAAGCGCAGCTGCCATTCGCAAAGCAGAATAACCAATCGCCGTTCCAATCTCGAGAACCGATGCCGGTCTTTTTAACTGAAGAAGTTCGATCATAAACTGCAGGGCCTCTTCATCCATAACCGGCACACGGTCGCGTTCCGCTTCTTCAATCATTTCTTCAAACCACGTCGGCGGCCCGATACCCAACTCTTTCCGGTACTCATAAAAGTGGTTGTTTATGTCCGGCATTTTTTCGCCCGCTTTCTTAGCTATTGATTCTCCCATTCGCTTTCATACTTTCTCTGGGTGCGTGTATGCTGCTCGTACGTTTCATTGTAAATAACTTCTCCGTTCGGGCGGGCATAAAAATATAACGCCTCCGTATTTTCAGGATTCAAAGCTGCCTCGATCGACTGTATACCCGGGCTTGCAATTGGCCCAGGCGGCAGGCCCCGGTTTCGGTAGGTGTTGTACGGCGAAGTCACCTGCAAATCATTGAAGGAAGTACGAAGCCTGTGTTCACCGAGCGCATATGCCACCGTAGGATCCATCTCAAGACGCATATTTTTCCCAAGCCGGTTTTCGATCACTCCGGCAATAGGAGCCCGGTCCTCTGCCCGTCCCGCCTCCCGTTCTACAATAGAAGCAATGGTCCATATTTCACGGGCAGTCCATGGACTGTTAGTGATTTGATTCGAAAATTCTACCATAGTTTCGTTTGTTCGTTCAATCATATCCTTCACTACTGCTTCGGTACCCGGGGAGTCACCATAATATTCATACGTCTGTGGGGATAAATAACCTTCCAGTGTGTAGCGCACGCCATTTTCATTATTTGACTCCCTGATAAATGAATAAGATTCACTTAGGGAACGAATGAACGCGTCATCGGTGACGGTTTCCATAAACTTTTCTTCTGAAAAATCAGCATTCTTCGCACTGATTCGTGCTATCTGCTCCAGAGACCGGCCTTCCGGAATAGTGATGGAAACTACCGGTTCCTGTGCCTGCTGCCCGGCTTCAAGCGTACGGGCAATTTCTACGGCACTCATCGAAGCAGATAGCCGGTATGTACCGGCTTTCAGGCTGTCCGGCCGTAAGTAACTGTAGTATTGAAACACAACAGAGTTTCTGATCAGCTGCTGCTTTTCCAAATACTCAGCCGCAGCTTCCGTGGAGGCGCCCTGTTCAATAACGACGGTTTGTTTTTCCCCGTCATTTTCCGCTGCCGGAAAAAGCATGTACAGCACATATATGAGAGCCGAAGCGGCACTCATCAAAAATATTGCCCCCAGGAAATAAAGTGCCGCCTTTCCTTTTTTCTTTTTAGAAGTGCGGCGCCCGGCATATGAATATATGAGCGTTTTCATGAATGGATGTTCTCCTCTTAACTGCCTCACTTAGCTGCAGGGCAGATATAATGATAAAGAAAAACACCGGAAGAAGATCCGGTGTGCTTCCTTTACGGTTAGAACAGGTTCTACTCCATCTCGTTAGCACTGTAAGTGTTTACCATTTCTTCGACCATTTCCCATTCTTCGTCAGATTCGATTGGGAAAAGGTTTATATCCGACTCGTCCCCTTCGCCTTCTTCCTCATAGCGGAAAGCAAAAACCTCCACTTCGTCATTGTCAGCTTCACTTGATGGAACCACTACAATGTAGGACTGCTCACTCTCATCTGCGTCGAATGTAAACAGGATGTCAAATAAATGTTCATTGCCATCCTCATCGGGTATGACAATTCTTTCTTTTTCTTCTTCTTCAGCCATTTTATTTCACCTCTTTGCTATAAGTTTGATTGATGGTCCAAATAACTCTGCAAAATCATCACAGCTGCCATTTTATCTACGACTTTTTTGCGCTTTTTTCTGCTGACATCTGCTTGTAACAGTGTGCGTTCTGCCGCCTTCGTTGTCAATCGCTCATCATACATGGCTACAGGCAGCGAGGAAAATTCTTCAAGATTCTCTGCGAATGCCTGACATTCCTTCCCCCTGCCCCCAATCGTTCCGTCCATATTTTTAGGAAGGCCGACTACAAGCTGCTCGATTTCATTTTCTTTAACCAGTTCAAGAATACGCGGAAAAGCTTCGTCCGGCTCTGTCGTTTTTAAATGAATCGTTTCTACACCCTGGGCTGTCCAGCCCAGCGCGTCGGAGATGGCAATCCCGATTCTTTTTTTTCCGACATCGATACCAAGCGCTCTTTTCACGAGGATGATTGGTGATCCTTCAAATAGTGTCGAATTAATTCTTCAATTAATTCATCCCGCTCGAGCTGGCGGATGATCGTTCTTGCTTCTTTATGACGGGGGATATAGGCCGGATCGCCTGAAAGCAAATATCCCACGATTTGGTTGATTGGATTATACCCTTTTTCCTCAAGCGCTTCATACACGCTGAGCAGAACTTCTTCGGCCTTCGGGTCGGAAGAATCTTCTTCTCGGTTAAAACGTACGGTCCGGTCGTTCGTATCCAATTCCTCCACCTCCTCGGATGACTTTTCACGAAAGGTCATTTCATAAAAAGCAGAAGGGAGGAGAAGCTCCCTTCCTATACTGTGGTAATTAATACGATTACTGTATAGACGATTATATTGTACATGAGATAGGGGTGTTTAGGAAAGGGTTAAGATAAAGTTCTTCGCTTCTTCTAACGCTTCCCCAAGCTTCTCAGGCTGTTTCCCTCCTGCCTGAGCCATATCCGGGCGGCCGCCTCCGCCGCCTCCGCATATTTCCGCTGCTTTTTTCACAATATCTCCTGCTTTGTACCGTTCAGTAAGATCTTTCGTTACTCCGGCAATAAGCTGTACTTTTTCCCCTTCCGACGTTCCAAGCACGACAATACCGCTTCCAAGCTTCTGTTTGAGTTCATCCACCGTCTGCCGCAGTGTATCTTTATCTGCTCCTGGAAGTTCTTTGGCAATCACCGGAATACCGTTTATTTCTTCTGCCGCGTCTGCAAGATCCCCGGCCTCAAGATTACTCAGCTTCTGCGACAGCGATTCATTTTCCTTTTGAAGGCTTCTAATCTGCTCCTGCAGAGCTTCTGCACGCTGCGGAATATCTTCGATGGCACGGGCCCGGACGATGCTGCCTGTTTCTTCAAGCAGCTGCATTCTGCTTTCAAAGTATTCATACGCATACTGGCCAGTAACAGCTTCGATGCGGCGGGTACCGGCGCCAATTCCGGATTCTCCTGTAATCTTGAACACCCCGACTTCAGAGGTGCTGCCGACATGGCAGCCGCCGCACAGTTCAACGCTGTAGTCGCCGATCTGTACTACGCGAACTCTTTCCCCGTATTTTTCACCAAATAATGCAGTGGCCCCCATCTGCTTCGCTTCATTGATTCCTTTTTCTTCAATCAGCACCGACACGTTGGACCACACTTTTTCGTTTACAAGGTGCTCGATCCGCTTTATTTCCTCCTCGGTGACCTGTCCGAAATGGGAAAAGTCAAAACGGAGGCGGTTATCTGTCACAATCGACCCTGCCTGATTGACATGCTCACCCAGCACATCTTTAAGAGCCTGATGCAGCAGGTGGGTCGCCGTATGGTTTTTAATAATACTTCTTCTCGTATTTTCTTCGATGGACGCTCTTACATGCATTCCCTTGCGAAGCGAGCCTTTTTCAATTCGTGCCGTATGAAGATGCTGGCCGTTCGGAGCTTTCTGGACATCTTCCACTACCGCTTCCATTCCTGCGGCTTCATTTACGATCGTGCCGCGGTCTGCCACCTGGCCGCCGCTTTCCGCATAAAACGGGGTTTTTTCCAGGATAAACTGCACCTGTTCTCCGGCGCCGACCGTATCCACGAGTTCTTTATTGTGAATCAGCGTCTGAACGCTTGTTTCCACGTCAAAATGCTCGTAGCCGACAAACGTGCTCTCTGTGTCGATATCTGTCAGAAGTGACTCCTGAGTCTGCATCGAACCGCTGTCTTTTCTCGCCGCACGGGCCCGGCTCCGCTGGGCCTCCATTTCCACTTCGAATTCTTCATTGTCTACCGCGAATCCTTCGTCTACTACGTATTCTGCCGTTAAATCAGGCGGGAAGCCGTACGTATCATACAGGCGGAATACATCTTTACCGGAAATCACTGTTTCACCTTTATTACGAGCTTTTTCTGTTACCTGCCTCAGCATTTTCAGCCCGTCGGTCAGCGTTTCATGAAAACGTTCTTCTTCGGTTTTTACCACACGTTCAATAAAGGACTGCTTTTCGCGGACTTCTGGATAATAGTCTTCCATAATTTCGCCCACGACACCTATCAGTCTGTGCATGAACGGCTCCTCCTGACCGAGCCAGCCGGCATAGCGTACCGCACGGCGGAGCAGACGGCGCAGAATGTATCCGCGTCCTTCATTGGACGGGAGGGCCCCATCCCCGATGGAGAAACTGACAGTCCGGACGTGATCGGCAATCAGACGAAAAGCAATGTCCTGCTCTTCATTTTCCCCGTACGTTCTTCCGGATACTTCTTCTACCTTTCGGATTATCGGCCGGAAAAGATCGGTGTCAAAATTGGTCGGCACGTCCTGAACGAGGGTGACGAGCCGTTCAAGCCCCATGCCAGTATCAATGTTTTTCTTTGGAAGAGGGGTGTACGTATCATCAGCGTTATGATTAAACTGGGAAAATACGAGATTCCACACCTCTAAATAACGCTCATTTTCTCCTCCCGGATACATCTCAGGATCCCGGGGATCATCTCCCCAGCTGTCTCCACGGTCATAAAAGATTTCCGTATTTGGCCCGCTCGGTCCCTGGCCGATATCCCAAAAGTTTTCTTCGAGACGGATAACCCGTTCTTCTGGAAGGCCGATAATTTCTCTCCAGTACTGGTATGCTTCGTCATCCTCCGGATGAACGGTAACCGACAGCCTATTTTCATCAAAGCCTATCCAGCGCTCTGACGTTAAAAATTCCCATGCCCATTCGATAGCTTCTTTTTTAAAATAGTCGCCAATCGAGAAATTTCCGAGCATTTCAAAAAATGTGTGATGGCGCGTCGTTCTTCCAACGTTTTCAATATCGTTGGTCCGGATGGACTTTTGCGCATTCGCAAGTCTCGGATTTTCAGGAATCACCCGTCCATCAAAGTATTTTTTCATCGTAGCTACCCCGCTGTTGATCCATAAAAGCGTCGGATCCTCATGCGGAACGAGCGAGGCGCTCGGCTCAATTGTATGTCCTTTTTCCTCAAAAAAGTCCAAAAAGCGCCGCCGGACTTCAGTAGATGTTAATGCTGGCATTATTGATCAGCCTCCCGTGAGTTTTTTCATTTCGTTTAAATCTCAATAAAAAAACCCGCCCCTGAAAACAGGGACGAGTGTACTCGCGTTACCACCCTGGTTGCCGCATAAAAAAACACGGCCAACTCAGCATCCGTAACGTGGATGATCCGGCAGGGTTTGCCTGCACTCCGGAGCAGCGTTCGGGCGGGTTGTTCTCCGGCAGTTTCAGCCGCTGCTGCCGGTCTCTGTGAGAATATATCCACCGTACTCGTTCCATCACTGTTTTTGTTATTCTGTTTCAGTTATATAGGAAACCGTATTTTCTGTCAAGCCTGCTCCTCCGGATCCTCCTCCCGGTTCTTCAGGCGTTCCCGAAGATGCGAATAGCGTTCATTTTTTGACTCCTGCTTTACGGCATACATAAATGCTTCTTTTTCCCCGCAGAGAATTAAATAGTCCTTTGCCCGTGTGATCGCTGTGTACAATAAATTACGGCGCAGCATCCGCCGGTAGGACATCAGCATCGGTACGACTACGATGGGAAATTCACTTCCCTGCGCCTTGTGAATAGAAGTGCAGTAGGCAAGAGTGATTTGTTTAAGATCCTGGCGTGTGTAGCTGACTTCCTTTTCGTCAAAGGAAAACACAATCTGCATTTCTTTATCAACAGTTTCTTTTGCTTCAAAGACCGTTTCGAGTACACCTTTGTCCCCGTTATATATACCTTCCTCGCCGTTGTTTACAAGCTGAAGAACGATATCATCCTTCTGGTAAACAGCGTCTCCGAAGGTTACACTTCGTTTTTGAGGCGTCCGGGGGTTAAACATTTCCTGCAGCCGTTCATTCAAGGCGTGAATTCCTGCCTCTCCCCGGTACATCGGGGCAAGCACCTGAATATCCATCGGATCGTAGCCCTTGCGAATGGCACCGGCACACGTTTTCTCCACCACATCGGCAACCTGAGTTTTCGTGCATGGGAAAAACCGCCGGTCTTCAAACGGCTGTTCAAAATCGTCCGGCAGCCCGCCCTCCTTCATTGCATGGGCCAGCTCTACAATCGAGGACTGATTCGTCTGCCTGTACACAACCGACAAGCTCACAGTCGGTATAGTACCGGCTTCAAGCAAATCTCCAAGCACCTGGCCCGGTCCTACCGAAGGAAGCTGATCCTCATCCCCAACGAACACGACCTTCATTCCTTTCGGGACCGCACGGATCAGCTGATTGGCCAGCCACATGTCCACCATCGATACTTCATCGACAATCAGCAGCTCCCCTTCGAGAGGCTCATATTCATCCTTTTCAAACAGCTCGTTTTCTCCTTCCCCGCTAAACCCAAGCAGCTTATGAATTGTCACTGCCCGCAGGCCGGTGGACTCCTTCATCCGCTTCGCCGCCCGGCCGGTCGGGGCAGCAAGCAGTACAGGGAAGGGCTTCTTGCCTGAATATTCGGAAGGGTCCAGAGAAACATCATAGAGCGAGGCGTACACTTCCACAATAGCCCGGATGATCGTGGTCTTTCCGGTCCCCGGTCCGCCTGTAAGCAGCATTACCGGCTCTTCCATAGCCGTTTGGATTGCTTCCTTCTGCTGTTCGGCATACTCAATATCAAACTTTTCTTCTACTTCTCCGAGAGCCTGCAGCAGGTCCGCCTGGGAATATTCTTTTTCTTCCGCTTCTTCCTGCAGTTTATGCACCCTGCCAGCAAACCCTTTTTCCGCAAAATATAAAGAGGCGATATAAACACGATCATCGTCAATACGCACCCGTTCTTCATTTACAAGCTCCTGCAGGACGAGCTTCAGCTCCTGCTGATCAATAGTAACGGCAGGGTCGGCAAGCAGCTGCTCTGCGCTGTCAAGAAGCTGCTGCTTCGGGATATACACATGGCCGTCCTGCATCGTGCGTTCATACAGTTCAAACAGCACTCCCGCCTTCAGACGGCTTGGGTCATTTTTTTGGATGCCGGTGTTTTCTCCGAGCCGGTCCGCTTTTGTAAAGCCGACCCCGTCCACATCCCAGACGAGCTGGTAGGGATCATGCTGAATAATATCAAGGGTCCGTTCGCGGTACTGATTGTATATTTTCACGCCAAGGTCCGTACCGAATCCGTATCGTACAAGAAGCGTCATCGCATGCTCCATGCCCTGATTTTCGAGCATGGCGGTGCGGATTTGTCTGCGTTTTTCTTCATTCAGTCCGGGAATTTTTTCGAGGGCTTCCGGGCGCTCGAGAACCTCATCAATTACTTTGGCCCCAAAGCGGTCGACCAATTTTTCCGCTGTCTTCGGTCCGATGTACGGGAAGCGGTCACTCGATAAATAGTCGATTAACGCTGAGCGTTCGGTCGGTATTTCCTTTTGATAAGAGATGACCTGATACTGGGTGCCAAACCGCGGATGCTGTTTAATCTCGCCGTTAAAACGATACCGTTCATTTGCCTCCACCGTTGGAAGAATGCCGACGATGGTCGTTGTGCTTTCTTCAAAGGCAGGTATCGATTCTTTAATTTTCACTTTCGCTACTGTGTAGCCATTTTCTTCATTCCGAAATATAACGTGCTGCACCGTTCCGAGGACGTAGGGCTCGAGCAGTTCCTGTTCATCGTGTCCGTTCTCCATAGCACAACCTCACTTTTCGCTTAGCAGCTGTTGAACCTGCTGTCTGCCGTTCTCTGCCAATGCGTGTTCAGGCTCTGCTTCAAGTGCTTTCTCGAAGAAGCTGAGAGCTTCCTCCGCCCGTTCATTAAACAGAGCAGCCACTCCCAGATTATAGTGGGCATCGGCATGATCCGGATCCTGCTCCACCACTTTTTTAAATTCTGCTTCCGCCTGATCAACTTCCTCCTGCTGGGCAAGCGACAGGGCGTAATAATATCTGGCTTCGGCATCCGATTCGTCGAGCTCCACCGAGCGCTTGAAATTAGCAATCGCATACGGAAGACGGTCGGACTGCAGATAGCTCAGTCCGAGCATGAAAAACAGACTAGAGTCTTCAAGTCCCTGCTGCTGAGCTCCTTTGTACATCGTAATGGCCTCAGCGTACTCTTCCCGGTTATATAATACATTCCCAGCCCCGTAATAGGCTGTGGCTGCTGTTTCATCAATCTGCAGTGCTTTCGTGAAAAAACGGATGGCTTTATCATCTTCACCGGCTTCTGCAAGCAGATTACCGAAGTTTATGTACGCGACAGGGTCATTCGGTTCCGATTCCATCTGCTCATTCAAAAGCCTTGCTGCTTCTTCAAAATCCCCGTTTTGCAAATGCTCCATTGCCTGCTGATTTTTATCCATACTATCATCCTTTTCATGTCTTGTTTCTGTATTATTTCACGATCCCGGGTGATTGAAAAGCCTTACCGGCAAACAGCAAGAACCAAGAAAAAGGAAAACGTTACGTTGCAACGCTTTCCTTCATCATCGCTTCTTCTATTGTTGCACCTCCAAGACACACATCCCCGTCATAAAAGACTACAGCCTGTCCCGGAGTCACTGCGCGCTGCGGTTCATCAAACTCTACGAGCAGTTCTCCATTTGTTTTTTGATGGACGGTAACGCCCTGGTCTTTCTGGCGGTACCGGAATTTCGCAGTGCAGGAAAATGGAAAGGCTTCCGGCTCATGAATCCAGTTAGGCTCAGAGGCAGTCAGCTGCTCGGAATACAATCGCTTATGATTGCCGCCCTGTCCGACAATCAGAACGTTACGTTCCATGTCTTTGTCCACGACAAACCATGGTTCCCCGGAGCCGCCGATACCAAGCCCCTGGCGCTGGCCGAGCGTGTAGTACATCAGCCCGTCGTGGCGGCCCTTCACTTCTCCTTCAGGGCTTTCCATGTCGCCCGGCTGGGCTGGAAGATACTCCTGCAGGAAATCCTTGAAATTCCGCTCTCCAATGAAGCAGATCCCGGTGCTGTCTTTCTTTCCAGCCGTTTCAAGGTCCCGCTCTTCCGCCATTTTACGGACTTCGGATTTATCGTACTCTCCGAGTGGAAACAGCACACGGCTCAGCTGTTCTTCGCTTAACTGATTTAAAAAATACGTCTGGTCCTTGTTGCTGTCCACACCGCGCAGAAGATACGTCCCGCTTTCGGTGTGTTCAACACGTGCATAGTGCCCGGTCGCGACGTAGTCTGCCCCGAGATTAAATGCGTGGTCGATAAACGCACGGAACTTAATTTCTTTGTTGCACATCACGTCAGGATTCGGGGTACGGCCAGCTTTGTATTCTTCCAGAAAGTACGTAAAGACCCGGTCCCAGTATTCTTTTTCAAAATTCACAGCGTAATAGGGGATGTCTAATTGGTTGCATACCGCAATTACGTCTTCATAGTCTTCCGTTGCCGTACACATCCCCGATTCATCTGTATCATCCCAGTTTTTCATGAAAATACCTATCACTTCATAGCCCTGCTCTTTTAATAGAGCGGCCGTAACGGAGGAGTCCACTCCCCCGGACATTCCTACCACAATCCGTGTCTCTTCATTGGTCATTTCAAAGCCTCCTTTTCCTTCATTTTCCGGCTTATTTTCGCAGCTGCCTGCGCCGTGGTTTTCATATCTGCCACGGTGTTTCCGTACCCAAAGCTGAACCGGACGGATTCATAGATACGTGCGTCTTTGCCGTACATTGCTTCAAGGACGTGAGACGGTTCTACAGTGCCGGCAGTGCATGCCGAACCGCTTGAAACGGCTACGCCTTCCATATCCATCTGCACAAGAAATGATTCGAGCTGAATTCCTGGGAAATACACATTCAAAATATGCGGACTTTTTTCTGCATGCCCGCCGTTAATTTGATAAAAGACCCCGCTGCGGTCAAGCTCAGCTAAAAATGCCGCACTGAGCGATTCCAGCTCCTGCCGGCGTTTCTCCAGACTGTTCATCTGCAGCTCAGCGGCTTTGGCAAAGCCTTCGACGGCGGCTACGTTTTCCGTGCCTGCCCGGCGTTTTCTTTCCTGTTCCCCGCCCGTCAATTCCGGACGAATTTTGGTGCCCTGACGAACGAATAAACCTCCTGCTCCTGCAGGGCCGTTAATTTTATGAGCCGTCATTGTTGCCATCGTTACCGGTGTTTCTTTTACGTCAAACAGCAGCTGTCCATAGGCCTGCACCATATCAGTATGGAAGGCAACACCTTTTTCCGAAAGCTTTTCAGCAGCTTCATGTACAGGCTGGACCACTCCTGTTTCATTGTTCACATACATTAATGAAACCAGTATTGTCTTCTCAGTCACTGCTGCCATAATTTTTTCCACCGAAACAATGCCCTGCTCGTCGGGGCGTACGTATGTGACCTGAAATCCTTCTTTCTCAAGCGCCTGAGCCGTATGCAATACAGCATGGTGCTCAATGGCACTTGTCACCAGGTGGTTTCCTTTTTCCTGGTTGGCATGCATAAAACCGCGGAGCGCCAGGTTGTTACTTTCTGTGCCTCCGCTCGTCCATACAATCTCCTTCGGACTTGCATTTATAGATGACGCTACCGTACGGCGGGCCCCGTCGAGTCTTTTCCTGGCCCCGCGGCCGTACTCGTGGACACTCGAAGGGTTTCCTGCCGGCTTTTTCATAGAATCGATCATAGCTTCAGCCACTTCTGGATGAAGCGGCGTAGTGGCCGCATGATCTGCATATATAGCGGGCATATTTCTTCTCCTCCTAATGGAGTTATTTCATATAATCGGAATAACATTATTTTTTACATTAACAAATAGGAGTTTTTTTGTCTATTTCCTTGCCTGCGCTTTCGTTTCCCGTGTAATATGTATTTTGTTTCCTATTATTTTATGAAAGTGCGGGATGTGTGAGTGAAAAATGTTTGGATGCTCCGGCCTTTACCTAACGGCACCAACCAGCTGCATAATTTTTTAGAGTATGATTTTATCGCTATTGGATATTCCATCGGAAAATCCCTGAATGGCCTCAGCTATGAAAAAATCAAAAAGGAACTGGCCCGCTTTGATATGGATGAGGGAGCCACGAATGTGTACAATTTTATTTCCCAGATGAAACTGGACGACCTCGTGATTGTGCCGGACGACAACAACCGTGACGTATATTTCTGCACGGTCACCTCGCAGTACATTTATGTCCCAAACGTTGATAACCAGAAAAAGGGCCTCGGCTATCCCCATCAGAAGACCGTCAGCTGGTTTTTCAACAAAGAGCCGCTTAACCGCAATGATTTCAGTAAAGAGCTGCAGGCCTCCCTCCGCTCGCCAAAAACCATCACAGACTTAACCCATCACCTCGATGTGCTGAATGAAATCATTTTTGATGTAGCGTTTATCAGCGGCGGCGTGCTGAAGGGCAAAGCGATTGAAACGGTCAGGGAGATGCTTGAAGAGCATCAAACGGTCGATACCCGGCTACGGGCGGCCGAGCTTGCGCTTAAATACGATCTTTAATTAGAAATGTTTGCTTTTTTATACGCAGCCGCGCTTACCAATTAAACAGCAGCTTCAATATTTCTGTTACGACAGTATAGATGAATGCTGCCCATAAAAAGGTCGGCAGATGAGCGGATTCTTCTGTCGGCATTTCTTTTTTCAGCACATTAAATATCATCGCGCCCGCAATGACCGCAAACGTAATAGCCAGGACAATTTCCGGCAGCGTAAACACAATGGCAAATATCCAGCCAAATAAAATACCTCCTGCCAGATAATATCTGCCTCGCTTATACCGGCCCGCATCCTCCCGGTGCAGATCATGCGAGATAGCCATAAAATGAAGCCCAATTGCCACCCCGTAAAAAACTGTCTGCAGTCCCTGAACGTCGGATCCGAACACTGTGTAGGCGACCATACTATTATACAGGGCAAAAAAGGCAATTTGAATCCAGAAAAACTGCCCCTCCCCTCTGCTCGTAGAATGATAGGCCCGCACCGCAATATTGTGAATAACAAAGTAAATGATAAGTCCCACCAGGCTGAGCAGATAAAATTCCGACTCAAACGTCAAACCCCGAAAAGAACTTTCACCATATTTGCTTTGTTCATCATGCAGATACGGAAGTATGTACACAAAAATAAACGCGACGGCCACCCCTCCGGAAAATGACAGCCAGCTGAAACGACCGATCTTTTCGGATGATATTAATTTATCTGCGAATAGCTGGATAAGTAAAAAGATTACAACAACGATAATATTTTCTACGGCCACGGCCATTCCCCCTGAAAAATTTATCATAAAAAAATCTCCATGCCGGATGCGGCGTGGAGATTTCGCATGTATACTTTTCATACCTTCAAGAGTTAGATATAAAACATATAATTTTCCTGTTCTTCGTCGCCCTGATACTCCGCCAGATAATCAAGCGTAGTACTATCGAGGACATCCTTCACAGCATCCCGGATTTTCAGCCATAGGTCCCGTTTAGCCGGCTCTTCGTCATCGAGGACCTCGACCGGGCTGATTGGGCCTTCAAGGACACGGATAATATCGCCCGCCGTTATGTCAGCCGGTTCTTTAGAAAGCATATAGCCACCGTAGGCCCCCCTCACACTCTTCACGAGGCTGGCGTTTCGAAGCGGAGCAATCAGCTGCTCCAAATAATGCTCGGAAAGATTATGATCCCGTGCGATGGATTTCAGGGATGTAGGGCCGCTCCCATGCTTTCTCGCAAGCGCCATCATAATCGTCAGTCCGTATCTGCCTTTAGTTGAAATTTTCAATGCCGTCATCCCTTCCTGTCAGGCCTGTGAGTACCTGTTACATCTTCAATGATTCTGCTGATTGGTTAGTTGCTTTGTCATTTGGCTGCCCAGCTTCTAATGCTGATAAAAACAGTTGGAATTAATGTTAGTATATCATAACTGCGGTGTGCTGTTCATCCTCCTATAAGAGAAAACATGATACAATTTCAACGTGAACTGTTTACGAAAGGAGAAACTACATGTCATCCAAACAGCCTCTTGCCTACCGGATGCGTCCTGGTTCTATCGAAGAAGTCTCCGGCCAGGAGCATATTCTCGGGGAAGGCAAAATGATTGCGCGTATGGTGGAAACAAAGAAACTTTCCTCCATGATTTTATACGGCCCGCCGGGCACAGGAAAAACATCGATCGCCTCTGCCATCGCAGGAAGTACAGATATTGCCTATAAAAAAATGAACGCCGTTATGAACAATAAAAAGGATATGGAACTCGCCGTGCAGGAAGCCAAAATGTCAGACCAGTTGATTGTTATTATGGACGAAGTGCACCGGCTCGATAAAACGAAACAGGACTTTCTGCTTCCCTACCTTGAGAGCGGATTGATTATCATGATTGGAGCTACTACTGCCAATCCCTACCACGCTATTAACCCGGCAATACGCAGCCGCACACATATATTTGAGGTGCTGCCGCTTTCCATACCAGAAATGAAGCAGCTGATCGAACGCAGTCTCCGTGATCCAAAGAATGGGATGGGCGCGTACCAGACAGAAATAACCACGGAGGCACACACGCATCTGGCCGAAGCGGGCGGCGGCGATGTGCGTGCTGCGCTTAACGCGCTTGAGCTTGCCGTGCTCAGCACGAAGCCGGACGATGACGGAATCATCCGCATTACTCAAAGGGTGGCGGAGGAATGCATTCAACAGAAGCGTTTCACTCACGATAAAGACGGCGACCACCATTACGATGTGCTTTCCGCCTTCCAAAAATCCATTCGAGGCAGTGACCCTGACGCCGCGCTTCATTACCTCGCCCGTTTAATTGAAGCCGGGGACTTAATCAGCATCGGCCGCCGGCTTATCGTCACTGCCTATGAGGACATCGGGCTGGCAAACCCCCAGGCGGGTCCGAGGGCCCTTGCTGCTGTTGAAGCTGCCGAGCGGCTGGGCTTCCCGGAAGGAAGAATACCGCTTGCGGATGCCGTCATAGAGCTCTGCCTTTCCCCTAAATCAAACAGCGCTTATAAAGCGCTTGATGCAGCGCGGGAGGCGATGCTGAAAACAGGCACGCCAGGCATTCCCTCCCATCTCCGGGACTCCCATTACAAAGGGGCCGGTGCTCTTGGCCGCGGCAGCGAGTACGAGTACCCGCATAATGACGAGCGGGGATGGGTGCCGCAGCAATACCTGCCGGACAAGCTTAAAAACGAGCAGTATTACGAACCGAAAAACAACAGCAAATTTGAAAAAGCCCTGGCGGACGTGTACTACCAGATCAAACCAGCAAAGAAGAAAATATAAGCGGCCTGCTGTGCCGCCTGTCGAATCGGGGTTTACACCAAAAAGACGCCTTAAGTACAGGCGTCTTTAATTTACATTTTGGCTCTCACTGCTCGTCGTTTCCCCGGCCAGCTGCGCCGGGAGCCGCACGTTAAATTCGGTTCCGCTTCCAGGAGCGGAATCGACCTCCAGCGTTCCTTTAAAATCCTCCACAATTTGAAACACGGTCATCAGCCCGAGACCGGTTCCGTTTGATTTGGTCGTATAAAAAGGATTTCCGATTTTCTGCAGCTGCTCTTCACTCATACCGCTTCCAGTATCCTTTATTTTCACTTCATAATATGGCTCTCCGGTCCAGTGCATGGATGTTTCCACCCGCAGCACGCCTCCGTCCGGCATCGCTTCCAGACCGTTTTTGATCAGATTCACAAACACCTGGGATAATTTCTTGCGGTCCCCGATGATTTCCGGAAGATCATCAAAATTCGTATAAATGAACGTTTTGTTTTTTACAGCCTGCTGGCTGTAAAGCTCGAGCAGTTCTTCAAGCAGGCTGTTCACCTGAATACTGTGTTCATCGCCGGAGCTGGTAGGTCTGGCAAGACCAAGCAGATCTTCCACAATGCTGTTCATCCGGTCAATTTCGTTCAATACTAAATCGTAATGCTGAATATCCTTTTCTTTTTTCGCCGCCTGGCGGAACAGCTGAACGAATCCTTTGATAGTGGTGAGTGGGTTCCTGATTTCATGTGCAAAACCTGCAGACAGCTGCCCTACCATTTTCAGCTTTTCGCTTCGGACAAGCTCATTTTCCATGTCCTTCTTTTCTGTAATATCGTTAAATATAAGTACAATGCCCTCAGAGGACTCCCGGGAATCCACGGGAGGGAGAACTGTCATATTCACTAAGAAAGTACGGTTTTTTCCATTGATAGGGGCTTCGATTTCTTTCATTTCCAGCTGCATGTCATTCAGGCGGTGTGCTTCTATTTCCTGTGCGAACATGCGGAAGTCTTCAGATTTTTGCATTACCTGCTGCACGGAGTGTCCGAGTGCCTCTTTCCGGTCGAGTCCAAACAGCTTTTCACACATAGCATTAAACGTAGTGATATTCGTAAAATCTCTGGAAACAGCTATTACCCCGTTATCTGTCGTTTCCAGAATCATCGTGGACTGGCGGTGCCCCCGCTCTCTTTCTTCAAGCTGTTCTGACATATGATTAAATGTATTAGTCAGCACGTCCACTTCTTCGTAGGCATTGGTCTGCAGCGGAAACACCTTTTTACCTATTGCAAAACGGCTTGTCGCTTCTGCAAGGCGCTCGACAGGATGCACAATGTATTTGGAGAGCTTAAAAACGGCAAATACCGTAATAATCAAAACAATGCTGAAAACAAACAAGTAGCTGTAGACAAGCTGCCGGAGATTCGCGTAGAACCCGCTTTTTGGTACCGTATAGCCGACGTACCATTCATTTGCCAGACTTCCTACGTTTTCCACCGGGGTAACTACGGAAACATCATTTCCGTGCTCAATCAGCTGATCCTCCTGCCCCGCGATCAGCTCTTCGATAGAATTTTCTTCCATTCCCTGCTCTTCAAGAAAGCTTTCCTCAAGCACGTAGCCCGAGTTCGGGTAAGCAATGTATTCCCCTTCATTATTAACGACAAAGGCCTGACCGGAAAAACGTTCATGCTCGCCCATTTTATTCAGGCGCTGCCAGAGCACTTCCCACAGCGCATTTTCATTAATTGAGGGGGAGATGACAGCCATCACATTTCCTGCATCATTTTTCACCGGTCCTGCGAGAGGAATAATTGGCTGCTTTAAAATTGGATCTATAAACGCTTCTTCAAGTGTTGGATTTCCCTCGCGTGCCTTCTGGTACCATACGCGGTCGGAGACGTTTTTGCCTATCACTTCATCCCGGGTGGACGTAACAATATCTCCATTCGTATCTATGTAAACAATGCCCATATATAAATTTTCCGCTTCCACCATTTGTTCAAGCTCGTTTCGTATATCGGAAGGCTCTGCATTCTCATCCTGCAAAACGGGATTCATCGTCATCATATCCAGATCATTCATTCGTTCCGACAGAACACTTTCCATCGTTAACGACAGATTATTGGACAACGAAAATAAAGAACCCTCAAGCTGGGATTCCATTTCTGAACGCTGGGATTCGAACAAAACCACCCCAAAGATTAACAGCGGAAGCGCTGTTATAATTAAGGTGATTACCAGAAGCTTAGAGCGGAGTTTTCTCAATGTATGTTCACCTGCGTTTCTCTTACTGCCGTAACAATTCACCAGTTTCGCCGGATTTATGTAAAAAACCTCCGGTGCACTGTTCACGCGCCGGAGGATGCATAACAATTTAAATAAAACAGGAAGAGTCCCAATGTGCCGTCAAACGAACTTGTTTTTGAACCTGCTCATGGCAGGTGGGTGCCTTGCTTGTTCGTTCATACTTCCCCAAACATTGAGGCTTGTACTCCAGAACAAGACGACAGGCTCCCAATGTGAATGTGTTGGCTCAAAACGATCAGTGCTTCACGAACACCTCAGGACTCTTCACATTGTTTGATTATATATTAGCACTTTCGTATAATTCGGTCAAGAACGTTACTACAACATTCCAAGGTGGCCAGAGCCTTAAAAGGAGCAGATGATGACAGAAACACTAGCCAGGCTTAATGCAACGTATACAGAACACGTAATTGAGGATTTTCAGAAAAAACGGGTCCCTGTGGAAATCCCTCTTTGCTTGAAAGAAGATCATATCGCCTACGGCCACGATCAGGAGATTTCTTACCCTCTCAAGGAAGTGCTCGACGTATCATACCGCTATGAACCTGGAAAAATAGGTTTTCTTTACATTCACACGATTCAAGGCATCCGCACTTTTCAGATCAATTCAGACCCCGGTGTTTTTGTTGAAAAGTTTCATCAGCTTGACCATTTATAGCTTTTTATTCGTCTTCCTCGTCTTTTTCAAACACATCGAGCTTAAGATGAAGTTCATCAAGCTGTCTGCTGCTGACTTTCCCAGGCGCCTGAGTTAATGGATCGGTTGCGCTCGCCGTTTTCGGGAAGGCGATCGTATCTCTCAGATTATTTCTGCCTGCGAGGATCATGACAATCCGGTCAAGGCCAAACGCTATGCCACCGTGTGGCGGTGCACCGTAATCAAAGGCTTCCATAAGAAAATCGAACTGTTCTTTCGCCTCTTCTTTATTAAATCCAAGAGCCGTAAACATTCTCTCCTGCAGATCTTTTTCATAAATACGCTGCGATCCCCCGCCAATTTCATAACCATTCAACACGAGGTCGTAAGCCTCGGCTCTGATATCTTCCGGCTTTGTTTCAAGCAGGTGGGCATCGTCCTCCACCGGCCGTGTAAATGGATGGTGCATCGCTACATAGCGGTCTTCGTCTTTGTTATATTCCATCAACGGAAATTCTGTGACCCATAGGAAATTAAAGGTGCTGCGGTCAATCATGTCGAGCTCTTTTCCGAATTTCAGGCGCAGGGCACCAAGAGAATCCCAGACCACCTGGTGGCTGTCTGCTCCAAAGAACAGTAGATCTTCTGCTTCTGCTCCCATCGCTTCCCGGAGCGATGCTGTTTCCTCATCGCTTAAGAACTTCGCAACCGGGCCTTTCAGTTCCTCTTCCTCTACCTTCAGCCAGGCAAGCCCTTTCGCCCCGTAGGCAGCCACAAATTCTGCCAGATCGTCAATTTCCTTGCGCGACATCTGGTTAGCCACGCCTTTGACGTTCAGTCCTTTAATGATGCCTCCCGAAGCCGCAGCATTTTTGAATACTTTAAAATCACTGTTCTTCAAAACATCGGTCAGCTCTATAAGCTCCATGCCAAATCTTGTTTCCGGCTTGTCGGATCCGTAGCGGTTCATCGCTTCATAATACGTCATACGGGGGAATGGTGTTTCAATGTCGACACCGCGCGTTTCCTTTAACAGCCCGGCCATCATTGTTTCCATCATGGAGAACAGGTCCTCTGTGTCCAGAAAGGCCGTCTCAATGTCCACCTGGGTAAATTCTGGCTGCCGGTCAGCCCGCAGGTCCTCATCCCGGAAACAACGTACAATCTGGTAATAACGCTCAAATCCCGAGACCATTAAAAGCTGTTTAAACAGCTGCGGGGACTGTGGCAGAGCATAAAATTCCCCGGGGTGGACCCGGCTTGGCACCAGATAGTCTCTTGCGCCTTCAGGGGTGCTTTTGGTGAGCATCGGTGTTTCCATATCGAAAAAATCACGGTCATCGAGAAAACGGCGGATAAACCTGGTTGTCTGATGACGGAGTTTGAACGTCTCCTGCATGTCCGGACGCCGAAGATCAAGGTAGCGATAGCGGAGCCGGACATCTTCAGAAACGTTAGTATCTGCTTCAATCTGAAACGGAAGTGGTTTTGAGGCATTCATAATTGAAAGCTTATCAACCCGGACTTCCACCTTTCCGGTCGGGATTTTTTCATTGTACGTTTCTTCATCGCGCTGTACGACAATTCCTTCTACGTCGAGCACATATTCACTGCGGACCCTTTCCGCTGCGTTCAGTGCCTCCTGGGACTGTTCCGGAGTCGCTACTATCTGCACGATCCCCGAACGGTCCCTGAGATCAATAAATACCACCTGGCCCAGGTCCCGGCGGGTCTGGGCCCAGCCCTTCAATCTTACCTTTTCGCCTATCAGCGCTTCCTGAATGTCTCCGCAATGATGCGTCCGTCCTATCATTGTGCTTTCCTCCCTGTACGTTCCTGCATAGTAGTAATAAATGCCGACAGCGCCACTTCTTCCTGCGTGCCTGTTTCCATATTTTTAATGTTAACTGCTTCTGCTTCCAGCTCATCGTCGCCAATGACCACGGTAAAGGTACTGTTTGTACGGTCCGCGGCTTTAAACTGGGCTTTTGTTTTACGGTCCATGTAATCCTTATCGGCTTTGACGCCTGCTCTCCGGAGCTCATGCACCAGGGAAACGGAGCGTTTTTTGGCTTCTTCTCCCATTGCTACAATGTAGCAGTCCAGGTTTTTTTCTGCCGGCAATTCAACGTTCTGGGTATTGAGTGCCATCAGCAGCCGCTCAATGCTAAGCGCAAAGCCGATGCCAGGCGTGTCCGGTCCGCCAATATCCTCAATCAGCCCATTGTAGCGGCCACCGCCCATAAGCGTTGTAATCGCGCCAAAGCCTTCTCCTTCAATCATAATTTCGAAGGCCGTGTGGGTGTAATAATCAAGACCGCGTACAAGGTTCGCATCCACCTCGTAAGGAATGCCCATTTCATCAAGCATTGTTTTCACCTGGTTGAAATAGCTGCTTGACTCTTCATTTAAGTGATCAAGAATAGAAGGCGCATCTGCCATCAGCGGGTGGTCTTTATCCTTTTTGCAGTCCAGAATCCGGAGCGGATTGGTATGCAGGCGCTCCTGGCAGTCACTGCAGAATTCTCCGATACGGGGCTCAAAATGAGAAACAAGCGCCTCACGGTGAGCCGTGCGGCTCTCCTTGTCCCCAAGGCTGTTGACAACCAGCTTAAGGCCCTTGAGATTCATTTCTTCATAAAACTGCATGGCAAGTCCGATAACTTCTGCATCAATCGCAGGATCCGCACTTCCGATCGCTTCCACGCCGAATTGCACAAACTGCCTCATGCGTCCGGACTGTGGACGCTCATAGCGAAACATCGGCCCGGTGTAATACAGTTTCACCGGTTGTCCGGCCCATCCGTACATTTTGTTTTCTACGTAGGAACGCACGATAGAAGCCGTATTTTCCGGGCGGAGTGTGAGCTGTCTTCCGCCTTTGTCTTCGAACGTGTACATTTCTTTTTGTACAATATCCGTGGAGTCCCCCACTCCCCGTGCAAACAGCTCGGTTTGTTCAAAAACAGGGGTTCTTATTTCACTGTAGTTGAACCGGCTGCAGATATCGTCTATTTTTTGTTCAATAAACTGCCATTTTTCCGACTCGCCCGGCAGTATATCCTGGGTCCCTCTTGGAATTCGATAAGCCATGCTCTTTCCTCCCTTAATATGTTCACTCTTTCCACATAAAAAAACCGTCCCTCATGAATCATGAGGGACGGTTGATCCGCGTTGCCACCCTAATTGAAACGACACTCGTTTCCACTTTATGCCTGTAACGAAGGCGTACGTTTATTCCTACCGGCTGCTTGGCAGCGTTCGAAATAAAACCTACAAAGTGTCTTTCAACAGGGGAGAAAGAGAAGGACTTCCAGCCTCAGGTCCTTCCTCTCTGGCAGTCTGCCGCGCTGTTTACTTTCTTTATCATCGGCTTTAGCTGTTCTTCTGTAAAACAATCTTACGAATCTTCCCGGGGATTGTCAACCATTTCCCTGGCTTTTCGGGGAATCCAGGATGAGTGTCACCGGGCCGTCATTCGTAAGAGATATATCCATATCCGCGCCGAACACTCCTGTTTCCACATGAACACTTTGTTCTGCGAGAAGGTCGTTAAACTGGAGGTAGTACGCTTTGGCCTGCTCCGGCGGGGCCGCCTCCATAAAGTTCGGCCGGCGTCCTTTCTGCGTATTACCATAGAGCGTAAACTGAGGAATAGATAACACGCGGCCTCCCGCGTCGAGCACAGACCGGTTCATTTTCCCCGCTTCGTCTTCAAATACGCGGAGATTACTCACCTTCTCGGCCATCCACGCCAGGTCCTTTTCCGTATCTTCTCCGTGAATGCCTACAAAAAGCACCAGTCCTGAAGATATTTCTCCTGTTATTTCATCCCCGACGCGGCACGCCGCCTCTTTGCTTCTCTGCAGTACCACTTTCACGCTGAACGACCCTTTCTTTCCTGCAAATCGTTAATGCATCACCCGCCGTACGGAATAAATGTCAGGAAGTCCCTTAATTTTATCCACGACCCGGCGCAGATGATCGGTATTGCTGATATTTACTGTTACGTGAATAATAGCCATTTTGTTTTTATCTGCTTTGCCGCTGACAGCACTCATGTTGGTTTTCGTTTCAGTCACCGCCTGCAGTACAGCGTTTAAAAGCCCGCGCCGGTCATAGCCAGTCACTTCAATATCTACATTATAGTTTTTCGATTTCTCAGCTGCGCCTTCCCATTCCACAGACAACAGACGTGGTTCTGAATCTTCGTTTTTAATATTTGGACAGTCGCTACGGTGCACGGAAACACCCCGGCCTTTTGTAATAAAGCCTACAATTTCATCGCCGGGAACCGGGTTACAGCACCGCGATAGGCGCACGAGCAGATTATCGACGCCTTTCACTCTAACTCCGGCACCAGTCTTTCTCGTCGGCGTTGCAGGCTGTACGTCTTTAACGGCTTCAGCTACAGACTTTTGTTCAGCGGCCTGCTCCTGCTCCTGGCGGGCCCGGTCAGTCAGCCTTGTAACGATCTGCTTCGGACTGACCCCGTTATATCCTACTGCCGCAAACATATCTTCATCGTTGGAAAAGCTGAATTTGTCAGCTGTTTCCTGCCGGTTCTCTTCGTTTAATATCTCTTTTGGCTCGTAGTTTTGCGCCCGCAGCTCGCGCTCCACCATTTCACGGCCTTTTTGAATATTTTCTTCACGCCGTTCTTTTTTGAAAAACTGCTTAATTTTGTTTTTGGCATGAGAGCTCTTCGTCAGCTTCAGCCAATCCTGGCTGGGGCCGTAGGAATGCTTGGACGTAAGCATTTCCACAATATCGCCGGTAGTCAGCTCATGATCGAGCGGCACCATTTTGCCATTCACCTTTGCCCCAATCGACCGGTTGCCGATCTCCGTATGAATCCGGTAGGCGAAATCAATCGGGACTGAGCCTCTCGGAAGCTCAATGACATCGCCCTTTGGCGTGAACACAAATACCATGTCGGAAAACAAGTCGATCTTGAGTGATTCCATAAACTCCTGGGCGTCCGGCGTATCATCCTGCCATTCCAGAATTTCACGGAACCAGGTGAGCTTGTCTTCAAGGGACTGTTTGTTCTGCGCGTCTTTGCCTTCCTTATACGCCCAATGGGCTGCTACACCAAATTCGGCGATACGGTGCATTTCCCTGGAGCGTATCTGTACTTCAAGGGGCTCACCGTTCGGCCCGATGACGGTCGTATGAAGGGACTGGTACATATTAGCCTTCGGCATGGCGATATAGTCCTTGAACCGGCCCGGCATCGGCTTCCAACAGGTGTGAATGATTCCAAGCACGGCGTAACAGTCTTTAATGCTGTCAACAATAATACGTACAGCCAGCAGGTCATAAATTTCATTAAACTGCTTTTTATCCTTCACCATTTTTCGGTAAATGCTGTAAATATGCTTAGGCCGCCCGTACATTTCGGCATTGATTTTTAAATCATTCACGTTTTCCTGAATGTTATCAATCACCTGGTCAATGTATTCTTCCCGTTCGGCACGCTTTTGTTTCATCAAATTCACAATGCGATAATACTGCTGGGGCTCGAGGTAACGGAGCGCAGTGTCCTCAAGCTCCCATTTGATTGTGGAAATACCTAATCGATGAGCAAGCGGGGCAAAAATTTCCAATGTTTCATTAGAAATGCGGCGCTGTTTTTCCGGTGGAAGATGCTTCAGGGTCCGCATGTTGTGCAGGCGGTCCGCAAGCTTAATCAGGATCACCCGGATATCCTTGGCCATTGCGACCACCATCTTGCGGTGGTTTTCCGCCTGCTGCTGTTCCTTCGATTTGTATTTAATTTTTTTCAGCTTCGTGACGCCGTCCACAAGCATGGCAACTTCGCTGTTGAATTCCCGTTCGAGATCTTCAACGGTCACTTCTGTGTCTTCAACCACATCATGCATAAAAGCAGCTGCGATCGTATCAGGATCCAACTGCAGTTCTATTAGAATACCGGCTACCTGAATAGGGTGCAGGATATAAGGCTCGCCTGACTTCCGGTATTGTTCCTGATGGGCTTTTTCTGCATAATGATAAGCTTTATCCAAAAAAGCGACATTCGCTTCGGATAAATAAACGCCCGCTTTTTCCATTACTTCATCAATCGTCATGGAATCACCCTTATTCGCCTTTCCACCTTATAATAGATACACGGTACACCTACCGGATATAAATATCTGAATATGAAGAAATATAACGCTAATTGACTCTAATTTCAAGCCTCAAGCCTTTTTTCCGCCGCAGACTCTTCCAGGTATAATAATAACCCCCGAACCACTGGTTGGCAGGGGGCTTAAGACAAATATCCTTATTAATCAAACGTGACTAGAGAATAGATATTGTAGTCATTCAATTCTTTGTTGTTTCTTGCATCCAGATAGGAAAGCTCAATAAAGAATGCGAGGCCGGCCACAACTCCCCCCAGCTTTTCCACCAGCTGCACAGTAGCTCTTACGGTGCCTCCAGTAGCAAGCAGGTCATCGGTGATAAGCACACGCTGGCCGGGCTTAATGGCGTCTGTATGAATCGAGAGGCTCGCTTCCCCGTATTCCAGGCCGTAATCTTCCGTAATGGTTTCCCGTGGCAGCTTGCCTTCTTTGCGGATCGGTACAAATGCTTTTTCCATTGCATAAGCAACCGGGCACCCGACTACAAACCCTCTTGCCTCCGGTCCAACAATTACATCAACATCATGCTTTCCGGCAAATTCGATCATGTTGTCGATCGCCTGCCGGTACACCGGGCCGTTCTGCATAAGAGTTGTAATATCTTTAAACCGGATTCCCTGTTCAGGAAAATCTTCGATCACTGTTATGTAATCTTTAAAGTCCATGGTTTACCTTCTTCCTAATATCTAATATAGTTTCTTCCTTTTCCGGCAGCCAGGAAAGGAGCCGTTTTTTTAATTGCGGAAACGGAGTAAACATCAATTCCTGCTCGACATTTCTAGCCTCCATTTTTTCCTGGTAGGAGGAGGAGTCAGTTAAATCTTTTTTCGCAGGCTTTTCCTCTGCCGAGACAACCGCATCTTTCATTTTAACAAAACCTAATTCAAAAAACACTTGGCTCATAAAAAACAAATCTTCCGTCTTCCACTGTTTATGTTCGGCCAGTTTCCTGCCCTGACTGTTCAGATCAAACGAACCGCGCTTTTTCAGGAAAGCATAATACCATTTAAACTGCTCTCTTGAAGGCATCGAATGAAAATACGCTTTTTCTCTTCCCTGAAAGTAGACATAAATGTTCGCCGCCTGCGGGAACACCGCAAGTGCCTGCTTCAGTGTTTCAAGAGAGGCCGGCATATCCGCTATCACTACATTCGCAGCGTGATGAGTTCTTCCTTCCATATCGGTACCGTTAAGAACGGCAGCATGTCCCGCAGATGCCGCCAGCTCTTTCCGCTGTTCTTCTGTGAAAGCCAGAACTGCCGTATCTGTATTGTCCGCAAACGTCACCCGCTTTTCTTTTCTGCGGTCAAATATTTGTATCTGCTCCACCTTCGCATCCTTTAAAAATAGCTGAGGCTTGCGGAAGCCGTTCCATTCATTAATACTCAGCTCCCCCACCACGGAGACCTCTTCATTTTCTGTCAGGCTTTCCGATAAATACCCGAGATGAAATCCGACACAATCAAGTTTTTTCCCGCCAGCAGCTAGTGCCATCTTCAAGTGATTTTTCGATGCGCCTATCGTTTTCACTGATTCGAGAACCGTTTTTTCAATCCGGAAAACCGGCTTTGGATTACCAACGCCAAACGGCGCAAGGTTCCGCAGGTCTTCGACCGCGTCAATGGTAATGTCACTTACCGAAACATGCACGTCAATGTGCGTCGCCGGAACAAGCAGTTCGCTGCTCAGCGTTTCTTTTGCCTGGCTGACCATGCGGGTTCTCAGGGTGTCGATATCGGCAGGGTCCAAAGACATGCCCGCCGCCATTGGGTGCCCTCCGAACTTTTGGAGCACGTCGCGGTTTTTCGAAAGCTCCTGGAACATATCAAAGCCTTCAATGCTTCTTGCCGAGCCTTTGGCCTCCCCACTTGCAGCATCAATACTCATAACGATTACCGGGCGGTAATACCTCTCCACCAGACGACTTGCCACAATGCCAATTACACCGGCGTTCCATCCTTCTCCTGCCACAATAATGAATGGATTGTCTTCCACGGGAAAGTTCGTTTCCACCTCTTCCACCGCTTCTTTGGCCATACTTTCAACAAGCGATTTGCGTTCATTATTCAGGTCATCGATCATTTCCGCCCACGATTCTGCTTCGTCAAGCGTAGCTGCAGTCAGAAGATGCACAGCGGGATCTGCTTCTTCCATACGGCCCGCTGCATTCAAGCGCGGACCCATTGCAAAGCCGACATGGTCTTCTTCAAGCTGCTCCCCTTCAATGCTGCATATTCGTTTTAACGCCTGAATGCCGGGGAGTTTGCTGTTCGTTAACAGGTCGAGTCCCCGCTGCACGAACAGCCGGTTTTCCTCCACAAGCGGCACAAGGTCACTGATCGTGCCAAGCGTGACAATATCGAGCCAGTGAACAGGCTCCTCGGGAAGAAGAGCATGCGCTAGCTTATAGGCGACCCCGACCCCCGCAAGCTCTTTAAACGGATACGCACAGCCCGGTTTCTTCGGGTTAATAATCGCGTACGCAGGCGGCAGCTCCGGAGGTGGTTCGTGGTGGTCGGTAATAATAACATCCATGCCTAAATCATTGGCGGCTTGGATTTCATTAACCGCCGCGATGCCCGTATCCACGGTAATAATAAGTGAGGCTCCTTCGTCATGAGCCGATTGAAAAGCCGGAACGTTCGGTCCATATCCTTCCGTAAACCGGTTAGGAATATACCAGCCAAACGAAGCTCCAAGCTCGCTTAAGAGCCGGATCATAATAGTGGTACTCGACACTCCGTCCGCATCGTAATCTCCGAAAACGAGAATACGTTCTTTATTTTCAACCGCCTGCTGAATACGGCGGACAGCTTCTTCCATTCCATCAAGCAAATACGGGTTATGTACAATAGACCAGTCATTATGAATCATCTGCCGGACTTTCTCAGCTGATTCAAATCCTCTTGCAGCAAGAAGCCGCGCAGATATTACACTTACATTCAGCTCTTTTTTAAGCTGTTCTGCAAGACGTTCGTCCACATCGGGCTGATGCCATCTTGTTCGTGACTGCAGCATATATCTCTTCCTCTTTTCTTGCTTTAGCGTTTCAAACGATCCTAATCTGCATTCACTATTGTATCGAAAATATTCATGGGATAAAAGCTATTTTATCTGCACCACCTTCCATAAAAAAAGCTTCTTTTCCCGGGAAAGGGAAAAGAAGCGAAATTTACTGCATTTATGATGAACGGCTCGATTTGTCTTTATCATTATCTTCATGCGTGGTGCCGGCTGTTCTTGATCCGACAGCAGCGCTGTGATCATTCGTAGCTTTTCGGAGCCGGCGCACTTCTGCTTTCAGCTTATAGATACGGAACATGCTGAGAAACCCTGCCACCATCGCTCCAAGCAATACAGAAACCAAAATGACAATAATCAGCGGCCATTCTCCTGTGCCAAACAATAAATTCACTTCTACACTATTTACATTAATCACGGCAAAAACAGCGATAATAAGTGCTAAAATAAGTCCCATGATTAAACCTGTTTGTGCTTTCATTTTTTCACTCCCTTCACAATCTGTGTTCTCCTTTATTATACCCGTATAATTGCAAAAATAACCATAAAAAGCCTCCCTTCAAAAAGGGAAGCTTTCTGTTCAGGACTCCGGCTCTTCCTCTGCCGGCGCCTTTTCACGGGCCCGTTTAATTTTTTTCCAGTTCCAGATCACCCACACCTGGGCAGCCAGGAAAATGGAGGAATACGTTCCAGCTACCAGGCCGACAAGCAGGGCCAGAGAAAAGGACCGTATGCCTTCGCCTCCGAACATAAACAGTGCCGCTGCCGCAAATACTACTGTCAGCACAGTATTGATGGAGCGGGTGAGCGTCTGGTTCAGGCTGACATCCACTACTTCTGCAAGATCTTCAAACGATTCAATTTCCTCTGCCGGGGGCATGTTTTCCCGGATCCGGTCAAACGTCACAATCGTATCGTTAATGGAATAACCTACAATCGTGAGAACCGCTGCAATAAACGGCACATTCACTTCCACCTGCAGCAGGCTGAAAAAGCCAATAATAAAGAAGGCATCGTGAAGAAGGGCAATAATCGAAGCAACTCCGTATAAAAACTGAAAGCGGATCGTGATATAAATTATCAGTCCGAGCGAAGCAATCAGCACAGATATAAATGCATTCTGCGCCAGCTCCTGGCCGACCTGAGGAGAAACGGTGCCCGTATTTGGAACGCTTCCGTATTCTTCTTCAAAATACGTCTGCACCGCAGCTATTTCCTCCTGGGAAAGCTCTCCGATAAACCGTGCGGAAGCAATTGTATTATTATCTCCGCCAAGTGTAATATCGTCCGGCTCCAAATTCCCTTCCACCTCTTCAAAATCAGCGCGAACCTGTTCTTCAGTTAATGGCTCATCTGCAGAGACCTCTACTCTTGATCCGCTTTGAAAGTCGATGCCCAGGTTCAAGCCGATCGTTGACAAAAGGATGGCTCCGGCAAGAACATAGGCGAGAGTAATCAGAAAAAAAACATTCCGGAACTTGACGAAAGGAATCACCCGTTTTAAGATCTTCCTGCTGTTATTAAGGTTCATGGATGTCACGCTCCTTTACGCCAAACACCTTTGGTTTTTTATTAAAGATCCGGCTGTTCACCCATAGACCGAGAAGCAGCCTTGTACCAAGCACTGCCGTAATGAAGCTTACCAGTATGCTCACGATCAGCATCAAGGCAAAGCCCTGAACCGAGCTTGTTCCGAAGTAGAAAAGCACCCCGGCAGCAATCAGAGTTGTGACGTTCGCGTCGATAATTGTACCAAGAGACCTTCTTGCTCCTGAACGGTACGCCGATAAAATGGATCTGCCGTATTTGATCTCTTCTTTAATCCGTTCATACGTAATAATATTCGCATCAACAGCCATGCCGACCCCAAGGACAAGTGCCGCTATGCCAGGGAGTGTGAGCACTCCCTGGATAAAGTTAAACATCGCAAGTACAAAATAAATGTATGTACTGAGCGTTAAAACAGCGATAAACCCAGTAAAACGATAGAACACGAGCATGAATAAGAAAATCAGCCCAACGCCAATAAACGTGGCAAAAATGGTTTTATCCATGGCCTGTTCACCCAGCGAAGCACCAACCGAGTTCGAATATACTTCCTCGAGATCTACAGGAAGCGACCCCGAATTCAAAATATCCGCAAGATTTTCCGCTTCTTCGACACTAAAGTCGCCTTCAATCTGGATGTCCTGTGTATACAGTGGCTCGCTCACTGCCGGAGCAGAGATGAATTTTGGATCATCCTTCATGGCTTCCTCTTCGTAGGAATCCCCTTCTTCGTAATCCAGCCAGATGACCAGCCGGTTGTTTGGAGGCTGGTATTCATTAATAATATTTTCCGTTACTTGTCCAAACTGGTCCCCGTCTCTTAAGGAAACTGTGACGATTGGGTTGTTTGAATCGTCAAAGTTTACTGAAGCACTTTCTTCCTGGATGTCACTTCCGGAGAGCCGTTCATTATCGTCCACGTCCCTGATGCTCAGGTTCGCTTCTGTAGAAAGCAGCTCCCGTGCGGACTGCTGATCTTCAACACCAGCGAGCTGCACCCGTATACGGTTGTCACCTTCAATGGTAATATTCGGCTCGGAGACACCTAAAATGTCCACCCGCTGCGTCAGCGCAGCTACCGTGTTCTGCAAAGTTTCATCTGTAATTTCCTGTCCTTCTTCCTGAGGCTCCACTTCATAGAGCACTTCAAATCCGCCCTGAAGATCAAGCCCGAGGTCGATACCGTTCAAAATTTTCTCCGACGTTGGGATCATTAATGCCGCCAGCGCAAAAATAATTAAAAAGAAATAAACAATCCTTGATTTCTTTACCATTACAGGTTCATCCTTCCGTGCTTCGATCCGCCGTTATATGATACTTCCGCTCCCATAAATAAACCAGAGCGGAGCGTGCCGCCTGGTCCATCTCTTTTGTATCCGTGCCGTTCAGTGTTTCTCAAACAAAAGCAATTATACGTATGCGCAGAATTAAATGTCAATCGACCTTTTCTGCTATATTACCGCTGACCTGGGCCAGTATTTCCTCCAGTGCTTCATCATAGTTTTTCTTTTGTTCAATCTTTTTATACGATTCGATCGTTTTCTGCTGCATGTAATCGTGCATTTTCATATGCAGTATTGTTTGCACAATTGTATGTAATGCCGGCTCTGCCTGACGCTTTTTCATTTGGTTTATGCTCATTTCCCAGATTTCGTCTATATGTATGTTTTTGTATCCCAGAGTTTCAAACTCCTTCACTTTGCTCTCAAGTACCGGATAAACAACAAGCTTCCATTCTTCCCAGGCTTTTTCCATTAGAGCACCTCCTGCTTTTCATTATACTTAACCATGAAGATGTGGCAAACATACTTTTTTCACAGGATGAAAAAATCCCCGTTTATTCATAAACGGGAATTCTGTACAAACTATTCATTTACTGTTTCGCGGACCGCGTTACGGTCAAACGTCAATTTCATGTTGCCGTCTACGTCCACGATAAGTTTGTTTTCATCAATAGCATCGATGGTGCCGTGTATACCGCCGATAGTAACGATACGGTCACCCTTCTGCAGATTCGCATGCATTTCCTTAATCCGCTTCTGCTGCTTTTGCTGCGGACGAATCAAAAGGAAATAGAATATGAGAAACATCAAAACCAATACGATAATTGTACTCACTGTTTCACCCCTTGTCCCTTTAGCTTCCCCGATCTAGAAATTTTTAGCATCCGGACGGTTAAAGCCGTATTGTTCAAAAAAAGTTTCCCGAAAATCGAGCAGACGATCTTGCTGGATAGCCTCGCGTACTTGCTGCATTAAAGACAGTAGGAAATACAGGTTATGGTACGAAGTAAGCCGGACGCCGAACGTTTCTTCACTTTTGATCAGATGCCGGATGTAAGCCCTCGAGTAATTGCGGCAGGTATAGCACCCGCACGCTTCATCGATCGGGCGGAAGTCTCTGGCATTTGAAGCGTTTCTTACGACCAGTCTGCCTTTGCTTGTCATACACGTTCCGTTTCGGCCGATTCTTGTTGGAAGAACGCAATCAAACATGTCTATCCCACGGATAGATCCGTCAATTAACGCATCTGCCGACCCGACTCCCATCAAATAACGTGGTTTGTTTTGAGGGAGAAGCGGGGCCGTATATTCCAGCACTCGGTTCATCGTTTCCTTAGGCTCTCCAACAGATAATCCGCCTATAGCGTAACCCGGAAAGTCCATTGAAATCAACTCTTTTGCAGATTTTTCACGCAAATGCCGGTAATCCCCGCCCTGCACGATTCCAAATAACGCCTGATCCTCTGGACGGGCATGTGCCTCAAGACACCGTTCAGCCCATCTGGTCGTCCGCTCAACAGATGCTTTCATGTATTCTTCCTCGGCCGGATAAGGCGGGCACTCGTCAAATGCCATCATCACGTCGGCACCAAGAGAATTTTGGATCTGCATCGCTTTTTCCGGGGAGAGAAATAATTTGGCTCCGGAAATATGGTTCCGGAAATGAACGCCTTCTTCTTTAATATCCCGCAGCTTGCTTAGACTGAAGACCTGAAACCCTCCGGAATCGGTGAGAATTGGCTTATTCCAGTTCATGAATTTATGCAGGCCGCCGGCTTCTTCCACAATATCTTCGCCGGGCCGTATCCATAAATGATACGTGTTGCTTAAAATCATCCCTGCACCCATCGACTCCAGTTCCTCCGGGCTTAATGTTTTTACGGTGGCAAGCGTCCCCACCGGCATAAAGGCAGGAGTGTCAAACGACCCGTGCGGTGTGTGCACTTTGCCGAGCCGCGCTCCTGACTGCCGGCACGTCTTAATATGTTCGTATGTTACTGCGGTCATTCGTTATTTCCTCCCGAGTGTATAAGCATTGCATCCCCAAAACTGAAAAAGCGGTACCTTTCGCGTATGGCTTCCCCGTAGGCCCGGAAAAGAAATTCCTTCCCGGCAAGAGCGCTCACAAGCATCACCAGTGTAGATTTTGGCAGATGGAAATTCGTCAAAAGCGCGTCAATTCCCCGGAACGTGTAGCCTGGATAAATGAAAATATCCGTCCAGCCTCTCGCTTCCATAAATTTATTCTCCTGTTTGCCTGCCACGGTTTCGAGCGTACGCGCTGACGTCGTCCCCACTGCAACTATACGTTTGCCCGCTGATTTCGTTTCATTTAAAATTTCGGCTGTTTCCTGCGGCAGATGATAAAATTCCGCATGCATATCATGCTCCTCCACCGTTTCGGCGGATACCGGGCGAAACGTCCCTAGTCCGACATGCAGTGTTACATGCGCCGTACGAATACCTCTTGCTTTCAGCCGTTCAAGCAGCTCCGACGTAAAGTGAAGACCTGCCGTAGGGGCTGCAGCGGATCCGTAATGCTCGGCATACACAGTCTGGTACCGATCCTGGTCTTCAAGCCTTTCTTTGATATACGGAGGCAGCGGCATTTCACCAAGCTCCTGAAGAATCTCAAGAAAAATACCGTCATAGGTAAACACCATCTCCCGGCCCCCGTGCTCAAGCACCTTCGTGCATTCTGCAGTCAAACGTCCGTCCCCGAAGGTGACTACGGTTCCAGGCTTCACTCGTTTCGCCGGCTTCACAAGCGTCTCCCACGTGTCACCCTCCTGCTGCAGCAGCAGCACTTCAATCCCGGCACCGGTCTCTTTCTTTTCCCCGATTAGTCTTGCGGGCCATACTTTTGTGTTATTGAGCACTAAACAGTCCCCGGCCTCAAGGTGATCTTCAATTTGATGAAAGCGTTCATGCGCAATTGTCTCTTCCTTCGTATTCATCACAAGCAGCCGCGACTGATCCCGTTCTTTCAGCGGCTGCTGTGCAATCAGCTCTTCCGGCAGTTCAAAATCAAATTCATTTATATTCATGACTAACCCTTCCTATTCGTTCAATCACGTAAAACCAAAAGCTATTATATAGGAGTTTACTGTTTTATGCACGAAAGAAATCCAGCACCGCAGAGTGCTGGCTCCTTAAAAAATCTCATGTATTTTCTTCCTGATACGGATAACCGAAATGCTCGTACGCAAGCGGAGCTGCTTTTCTTCCTCGCGGGGTCCGCTGTAAAAATCCGATCTGCATTAAATACGGCTCATACACGTCTTCAAGCGTATGGGCCTCCTCCCCGATCTTCGCCGCTATTGCCTCTACGCCAGCCGGACCGCCCCGGAAAGTTTCAATCAAGCCGAGCAGGTATTTGTGGTCAATGTGGTCAAGACCGAGCTTATCCACCTGCAGCCGCTCGAGTGCATGATTCGCCAGCTCCATCGTGATGCTTCCGTCTCCCTGCACCTGCGCAAAATCACGTACCCGGCGCAGCAGCCGGTTCACCACCCGGGGCGTTCCACGGGATCTTCTGGCGAGCTCGTAGGCTGCTCCTTTATCAATATTGAGCTGGAACAAATCCCCCGAACGCCGGACGATTTCAGCCAGGTCCTCCTCCACGTAGTACTCCAGGCGCGCGTGCACCCCGAAACGGTCTCTGAGCGGAGCGGAGAGCAGGCCCGCCCTCGTAGTGGCTCCAATCAGCGTGAACGGGGGAAGATCAAGGCGGACAGAACGAGCAGAGCTGTCCTTGCCAATTACGATATCGATACAAAAATCCTCCATCGCCGGGTAGAGGACTTCCTCCACCGCCCGTGGGAGCCGGTGTATCTCATCGATAAAAAGTACATCACCGGGCTCAAGAGCTGTCATGACCGCGGCCAGATCTCCGGGCCTTTCAATAGCAGGGCCGCTCGTCGTCCGGATGTTCACATCCATCTCACGGGCGATAATCATGGCGAGCGTCGTTTTCCCAAGCCCAGGGGGCCCGTAAAGCAGCGTATGATCAAGCGGCTCTTCCCGAAGCTTCGCCGCTTCAATAAACACTTCGAGGTTTTCCTTTACTTTCCGCTGGCCGATATATTCCCGGAGGCGATCCGGGCGAATACTTTGTTCCACCAAATCTTCTCCTGATTCTGCTTCCTGAGAAACAATTCTATCCTCCAAGAATTTTTCCTCCTCCATTTTCTGCTATGTGAGCATCCACTGCAGGGCTTTTCTTACATACTCATCCGCGCTCAGCTGTTCTTTTTCCAGATGAGGGCGTACTTTTTTGATTTCTTTTTCCCCGTAACCGAGAGCCGTCAGTGCTTCAAGTGCTTCCTCAAGGTCTCCCCCCGGCTGCTGCTCGTCAAGCAGAGACACCGGCGCTCCTGCTACTGTTACCGCATCGTAAACACCGGTCAATTTTCCTTTCAAATCGATAATCATCTGCTTTGCCGTTTTTTTACCGACTCCCGGAAATTTCGTTAAAAACGTTTCGTCTTCGTTTTCAATAGCTCCTACCACCTGCCCCGGATCTCCGGAGGCAAGAATCGCCTGGGCACCTTTTGGCCCTATCCCCGACACCTGCAGCAGCTGTTCAAACAGCTCGCGCTCTTTTCTTGAGCGGAAGCCGTACAGACGGTTCACGTCCTCTTTTACATACTGATATGTATATACTACTGTTTCTTCATCCGGCTGCTGGCCATTAAATACAAAAGGATTGGAGCAATAGATTAAATAGCCGATGCCGTTGTTTTCAATCGTGACGGTATCTCCCTTTATATGATCCACGCGTCCCTTTACGAATTCGATCACTGTGGTCCTCTCCTTGCCTTATTGAAATGCGAACATGCTTTCCTATATCATAGCAAAGATCGTCCCCGTTGAAAAATGACTATTCGCCCAGTCTTCCAAACGCCCGGGCATTAAAAACCTTCCACCGGCGGGGTGAAAGGTTTACGAGGAAACTTCCAGACGTTCCATCTGCTCTTCTTCTGCTTCAAAGTTATGGTACACGCTCTGCACATCATCGTTATCTTCAAGCGTATCGATCAATTTGAGCATTTTCCGGGCATGCTCATCCTCTAAATGGGCTTTCGTTTCCGGAATCATGGTAACCTCCGCTGTAGAAAAATGATACGTATGCTCCATAGCCCCTTTTACAGCTTCAAAATCATCGGGCTCCGTGTAAATGTAAAAGCCGTGGTCATCGTATTCCACATCATTCGCTCCGGCTTCCACCGCTTCAAGCATGAACGTGTCTTCATCGGCTTCAACATTTTCACGGTCCACGGCCAGAAAGCCTTCTTTATTGAAAAGAAAAGAAACGCAGCCATTCTCCCCGAGGTTTCCTCCATTTTTGTTAAAGGCGGCACGGATATCCGCCACAGTCCGGTTTTTATTGTCCGTTAACGTTTTTACCATTACAGCAGCTCCGCCAGGGCCGTAGCCTTCGTACGTCATTTCTTCATACTGCAGTTCCGCGCCCTGTCCTTTTGCTTTTTTGATGGTCCGCGTAATATTTTCATTTGGAATATTCGCTGCCCGTGCTTTTGTAATCGCCATACGCAAACGAAGATTCTGGTCGGGATCATCTCCTGCCTCCCGCACAGCGGCGAAAATCTCCTTCGACAATTTTGTGAATATTTTTGCCCGCTTGGAATCCTGAGCTTCCTTGCGGCGTTTAATATTATTCCATTTCGAATGTCCTGCCATTACGTTTCCCCTTCCTGTCTTCACCGCCCGATATAGAATAAAACGGCGGCAGTTTTTAATTTACAATAAAAACACTTTACCGCTATGATATAGAGTAGCAACCAACAAAGTGAGGTATTGTTATGCCTAATCATCCTTCTAAAAAAATGCTTGGAGCCGACCGGCGCAATCAGCTGCTCGAATGGCTTGAAATCTCCACCCGGCCGCTGACCGGGAGCTCTCTTGCTTCAAGGGCGAGCGTCAGCCGCCAGGTCATCGTCCAGGACATGTCTTTACTGAAAGCCCAGGGGCACCCTATTCTCGCTACGTCCCAGGGCTACATCATTATCAAAAATAAGGATACGGGACAGACAGTACGAAAGCGCGTAGCCGTCTCCCACCCTTCCGATCCGGACAGTACCCTCGAGGAGCTGTACCTGATCGTAGATCACGGGGGGAAAATTATTGATGTTTCCGTCGAGCATCCCGTCTATGGCGACATCACCGCCTCCTTAATGATTGAAAGCCGGATTGATGCGGACCGCTTTATTGAGAATATGAAAAACACAAATGCCTCCATGCTCTCAGAGCTTACTGCCGGCGTTCATCTTCATACCATTGAAATTCCTTCGCATACCCAGTTTGATGTTCTGCTTGAAGCTTTGAAAAATCATGCCTACCTGATTAACGAAGACAATTAGCCTGAGGTCCGGCTGTCTACTTTCGCCTCGGCTGTAGAAAGTTCAAAGCACGGATAATGCCCGAGAACCCGGACGCCGAACCCGAGCGCTTCAAGCTCCGCAATAACGCCTGGAATCAAAATATCGTCTTCCGGCTGCTCCACGTCCATGACAAAAAAGTAGTTTCCAATCCCGGTCTTCATTGGACGGGATTCAATTTTTGTTAAATTTAATTTCCGCCATGAAAAGGCTGCGAGCACTTGATGCAGAGCGCCCGGGTAATCGGACGGCAGCGTTATGACCATCGTCGTCCTTTCGGTTATTTTTTTTTCTTCCGAAAGGCTTTCCGCTCGCTCTTCACTGCCTGCAAGAACCACAAATCGGGTATGGTTATTCGTATAGTCATGAATGTTTTCCTTTACGATCTCGAGACCATACTGCTCCGCAGCAAGCCTCGTCGCAATAACCACGCCTTCAGCAGTACCTTCACTCAGTTTTTTTGCAGCGGCGCTCGTGGAATTCGTGAATTGTGCTTTTGTCTCCGGCATCCACCTGCTTAAAAATTCATGGCACTGGGCGATGGCATGCGGGTGCGAATGTACAAATTCCGCCTGCTGCCATTGTTCCTTTTCCTCGGGAAGAGCCAGCAGGTGCTGCTCAATCGGCACGGTCACTTCCCCAATAATCGGCAGTTCATGCTTATGAATCAAATAGTCCAGGGTCACGTTCACCGAGCCTTCAATCGCATTTTCAAGCGGTACGACAGCAATATCTATCTCCTGCTGCTCCGTCAGCTTCATCCCTTCTGCAATCGTATCAAAGGGCTCGAGCACCTGCTCATGAAACAGCACCCGGGCTGCCATTTCTGTGAAAGTCCCCCTCGGGCCAAGATATCCTACTCGCTTCACTCTCTCCACTCCTTTACCTTCCTACTCTTTACAGCGATCCGGAGCCAACTATTTCAGCTTTTTCCACAAATTCCATTCCCTGAATTTTGCGCACAAAGTCACGGATTTCCAGACTTAGCACCGATGTATCAACAGTTAACGTGATATTTGCCCGTCCCTGCAGCGGGATCGTCTGATTAATAGTCAGCACATTTGAATTCGCTTCCGCTACAATACGCAGCAGCTCCGAAAGGGAGCCTGAACGATCGGCAAGCTGGATCGATAATGTAATAATCTGCTCCTGTATCATCGTATGGAACGGGAATATAGCATCCCGGTATTTATAAAAAGCGCTGCGGCTCAGATCCACATGCTGTACCGCCTCTGCCACTTTGTGCACTTTCCCGCTTTCGAGCAGTGCTTTTGCTTCTAACGTTTTCTGCATTGCATCTGTCAACAGATCTTCCCGTACAAGATAGAAATGATCAATTCTGTCTGCCACTGCTTTCACCACACTCTTTTATACTCTGATTTATACTGACTGATTACCCATCAACAAATTCGAACTCAAAGTCCAGCAGCCTTACTGTATCGCCGTGCTTAGCTCCGCGCTCGCGCAGTGCTTCATCCACACCCATGTTGCGTAATTTTTTTGAAAAGCGCTGCATCGAATCCTCGTGGGAGAGATCCGCCATTCTATAGTGTTTTTCGATATCCGGCCCATACAGTACATAAGCACCGTCGTCGGCACGGCCGATGTAAAACGGAGCTTCTTTTTCATCGAGCGTGTACACCACTTTTTCTTCCTGGTCCTCTTCATCATATAAATGAAAGGCAGGGGTCGTTTCCACAAGGTCCGCTACTCGTTGCAAAAGCGGCTGAATGCCCTGCTTTCTAAGTGTCGATACAGGAAACACTTCAATACCTTCCGGGAGCTTCTTTTTAAACTCCTCAAGCTGTTCCTTTGTGCCCGGCATATCCATCTTGTTAGCCATTACTATCATTGGACGTTCGAGCAGACGAAGGTTGTGCTCCCGCAGCTCCGCATTGATCTGCTGGAAATCCTCAAACGGGTCCCGGCCTTCAAGCTCGCCGGCCATATCCACGATATGCACAAGCACCCGTGTCCGTTCAATATGCCGTAAGAATTGGGCTCCGAGCCCAACGCCTTCATGGGCTCCGGCAATAAGTCCCGGGAGATCCGCCATGACAAAGCTTTTTCCTTCTCCTGCATCCACAACGCCGAGGTTCGGCTTTAGTGTAGTAAATGGATAATCGGCAATTTTCGGCCGTGCCGCTGATACAATAGAAAGCAGCGTGGATTTACCAACGCTCGGGAAACCGACGAGACCAACATCTGCCAGCACCTTCAGTTCAAGCTGAATGTCTTTTTCCTCCGCAGGCTCGCCTTTTTCGCTGATTTCCGGGGCCGGGTTGGAAGGAGAAGCAAATCGTGTGTTACCACGGCCGCCACGGCCTCCTTTTGCCACTACCACGCGTTGTTTATGCTCTGTTAAGTCCGCAATCATAACCTCGGAGCTGCGGTCACGGATAATAGTACCCGGCGGTACACGGACAATTAAATCTTCGCCGCCTCTGCCGTGCTGGTTTTTGGATCTTCCATTGTCTCCGCGCTTTGCCTTAAAATGGCGCTGATACCGGAAATCCATCAATGTTCTAAGCCCTTCATCCACTTCAAAAACTACATCTGCGCCTCTGCCTCCGTCGCCTCCGGCCGGTCCACCGTCCGGGACATACTTTTCCCGACGAAAGGCGACCATGCCATCTCCGCCATCGCCGCCTTTTACATATAAATTTACGTGATCTACAAACAACTCTTTCACCTCATTAGTATTCTTACTGACCGCCTGCTTGATCGACAATGACGCAATATAGGTGTTCTGTGCTTACTTCTATATACTCAATCATATCTATCATTACGGACTCTTTTCGTATCCACTGTTCAAGCCTCTCGGGACTCTTTAATTCACCTTCAAAATCGAGCTCCAGACACGGAAGTCCGCCATCGTTCTCGTTGATGGAAATCTCGAGATGGTTATCTCTCGTTCGATTGGCCTGTTCATCAATGCGCGCTGCCAGTTCTTGAAAAAAACCAGTCCATTTTTGATCGTCCGGTTTGGCACTGAACGTATCCTCCACCTCAAAATCAATGGAAAACCAGTGTTCCTTCCAGTGGAACGTTATCAGTTCGACAGCGAACGCCGGAGCCTGGACATTTGACAGCTTGGCTTCATGGGAAGCTTTAAAGGTCGTTTTTTCGATCACTTTCTGAAGCTCTTCCACTTTACCAAGCGCAGCGTGTGTTTTTAGAAGCTGCAGGACATTCATCCAGTCATGACGGGAATGCTTCAATACGTCCAATTTCTCTTCAGCGTTCATAGGAATTACCGCCTTTCCACTTCACTGCGCCGCTGCCGTACAGTTTGTTCCACTGCTTCGAACGCAAAACTACTCACATATGGTACACTTTATTGTATCACATGTCACGTGGTAAACGTATCCGGGCATGTACACTTCTTCACTCCCTATACATTGAAAATTATACACAGAGAGGGTGCTGACATATGAATCGACCACTCATTTACGGAAATACACCGACCTTCCTTCACGCTTCTTCAGTGGCAAAGGATTTATCGAAAGCAGCAAACTATCAGGCAACTATTTACGGTGTGCCATGGGAAGGAGCGGTAACCTGGGGAGCGTACACAGGCTGTGAGCTTGGACCGAAGGTGATCCGCCAGTGCTCCGAGCGCTACAGCGGCTACCTGCCCGAGCTCGGCGACATCGATGTACTCAGTCACTACAGCCTCGCAGACGCCGGTGATATTTCCACCACCCCGGCCGACGTTCCGGCCACAATGGAAACAATCGAGTCCTTCGCTTCTTCTTTATGGGCTTCCGGCACTTTCCCTGTCGGTCTCGGAGGCGATCACGGCATCACCTACCCGATTGTTCGGGCGCTTGGTGAAACTACCGGAAAAAAAGTAGGAATCATTCATATTGATGCCCACTTTGATAATAACGACGAATCGATGGGCGATGAGTTCGGACGCGGTTCCCCGTTTGCACGCCTGTATGAATATGAACAGGTGAGAAATGAAAGCCTCGTGCACCTCGGCATTCATGGTCCGCGCAATAAAGCTGTCAATGGCAGATCCGCCAAAGAAGCGGGCGCCGTTACGATTACCATCGATAAAATCCGCAATGCCCCGGATTTAAAGGCATTTGCCAGAGAAGTCTACGATACCGCTTCTGAGGGGACCGACGAAGTATATTTAAGTATCTGCAGCGATATTTTAGATTACGCCTACAATCCGGGCGGCCCGGCGGATGCCAACGGTCTCCACCCCGAGCAGCTGCTGACTCTCATTCATGAATTCGGTATACATGGAGTCTGCGGTATGGATTTTGTTGAAGTCTATCCACAGCAGGACCATAATGATTTTTCCTCCCACTTTGTCACACTGGCTGTACTCTATGTACTTGCCGGCAGATTAAAGCAGGAAGGAAAAGCATAGCCATACAAAAGACGTCCTTTCACCTTTGAAAGGACGCCTTTTTATATTATGAGGAAACCCTCTGTTCCACTAAAGAATCAATCGCATCACCGAGCGCCTCTAAAAATTCACGCTGGCTATTTGGCATTTCCGGCCGGTAATATGCCGCTCCTACACTGTCGCAGGCATCTTTACATTCAACATCATTATCAAACAATACTTCAAGATGATCGGCTACAAATCCTACCGGACAGTAGACGAATGACTCATAGCCGTACTGATGGTGCAAATTCTTTGTTAAGTCCTGCACATCCGGTCCGAGCCATGGGTCCGGGGTGTTCCCTTCACTTTGCCAGCCAATATCATAGTGCTGAACATTGGCACGCTCTGCGATCCATTGGGCGGTTTCTTTCAGCTGTTCCGGATACGGGTCTCCTTTGGCGATGATTTTTTCCGGCAGGCTGTGAGCAGAAAAAATAACACACGTTTTCTCTTCATCAAGCCCGTCAAGCATAGTACGCACCCGTTCAGCCCAGTAGTGCAGAAACTTCGGCTGGTCGTACCAGCTTTCTACACTGTGAATCGCCGGGCCATTAATGCGGGAGGATTCTTCCTGGGCCCGTCCATTATAAGACTTTACGCTGAATGTCGAAAAATGCGGCGCGAGGACGATACTGTACGCCTCTTCGATACCGTCCTCTTTCATTTCAGCAACAGCATCCTCGATAAACGGGTCGATATGCTTTAAACCGATATAAACATGAAATTCCCGTTCCGGATGACGTTCATTCATCACCTCGCCCAGGCCATAGGCCTGATCCTCTGTAATTTTTGCAAGCGGGGATACCCCGCCGATTGCTTTATAGCGGGAGACAAGATCCTCCAAAGCTTCTTCGGACGGTTTGTTCCCTCGCCGGATATGGGTGTAGTAGCTTTCTACTTCGTCGAGGCTTCTCGGAGTCCCGTAAGCCATCACCAAAAGGCCGGTTTTCTTTTTCATCGTCTTCCCTCCAACTGTTCTTTCGAATATTCGTGAACGAAAGCTGTTAAACGTTTCAACGTATCAGGCTCCACATCCGGGAATACACCGTGCCCCAAATTAAAAATAAACCCGGGATGCTGAATGCCTTCATCAATAATAGCGGCAGCTCTTTTCTCTATTTCCGGCCACGGAGCGAGAAGTAAACTCGGATCCAGGTTGCCCTGAAGCGTTTTAGTGACGCCACGGTTTCTTGCTTCAAGAATAGAGGTCCGCCAGTCCAGTCCAATGATGGAAAGCGGCAGGTCGTTCCAGTCTTCAAGCAGATGACCGGCACCGACTCCAAACATGGATACCGGCACATTCTTTTCTTCTAAAGCTGCAAAAATTCTGCTCATGACCGGCTTCACGTACTGCCGGTAATCGGCGGCGTTTAAAGCACCAACCCAGGAGTCAAAGATTTGAATAGCCTGGGCCCCGGCCTCTATCTGGGCACCGGCGTACCGAATCACCATATCGCCAAGCGTCTCCATCAATGCAAACCAGGCGTCCGGCTGCGAGTACATAAAGCTTTTCGTCCGGTGATAGTTTTTCGACGGGCCGCCTTCAATCATGTAGCTCGCCAGGGTAAACGGGGCTCCGCTAAAGCTGATTAACGGTACATTCAGCTGCTGACGCAGAAGCTTGATTGTTTCAAGCACGTAGTCGATATCCTTTTCTGGTTCAAGCGTTCCAAGCTGTTTTACATCGGCCAGCGTTTCAATCGGGCGGTCAATCACCGGCCCGATGCCTGGTTTTATTTCTACATCTACGCCGATAGACGGCAGTGGTGTCATAATGTCTTTATATAAAATAGCCGCGTCGTTTTGATACTGCTCCACTGGAAGCCGGGTTACATATGCACACAGTTCGGGGTCATGAGTAATTTCCACCAGCGAATACTTCTCTTTTAATTTACGGTATTCAGGCTGTGACCTGCCTGCCTGACGCATGTACCACACCGGCACATGTCCGGTATAGTTTCCTCCTGCTGCTTCTAAAAAAGTATTATTGTATAAGGTTTCTTTCATTTTTGGGCACTTCCTCTCTGCCTGCTCACCACTCAAGTTCGCACAATCACCTTTTCTGTTTTTACCATAACCTGCCCGATCCTGTCATGTATAGTGCATTTCGACAACATTCATAAAAAATTCATGAAAGTTCAGCACAAAAAAGGCAGCCCGCCAAGGCTGCCTCCAATCCTCTCTCACCCTCCTATTCCAAAAATAGAACGGGCCTGTACCTCTGCTGTGTTCGACTCCTCACCCTCCTGGTTTGTCGGTTCATAGGAAGGGACAACAATATACTCTCTTAAATTAAATGGATTTGCATTTTGGATCGTGTAGCTCCCCTGTCCGCGGACCTGATCGATTTCTTCGCGTTCTCCGTCTGTCACTTCGTAAATTGTGTAATTAACGCGGTCGTCTTCAGATGCTTCCCACGTAAGCTCCACGTTTAAGAAACCATCACCGGCAAATGTAAGATCCCCTTCAAGTGAATCAATTTCCGGAAGCTCCACAGGCTCTTCCAAATCACGTACTCCTTCCGGTTTTTCAAATTCTACCGCACTGCCTCCAGCAGGGGTCTCGTTCAAAATGGATTTAAACAGCTCCACCGCATGGGAGCTGCCGCCGGTTAAATAATTATCTTCGGTTGTCTGGTCATACCCCATCCAAAGCGTGCCCGTCCACTGCGGTGTATAGCCTGCGAACCACGCGTCTCTCGCCCCGTCTTCGACCGCTTCAAATGAAGTGGTTCCTGTTTTGCCGGCTAAATCGTAGGAGGTGCTTCCGGCTGATGCTGTTCCGTTTTCCACTACATTTTCGAGCATGCGGGTCATGTACCATGCATTCTGCGGGTCCATCACCTCCTGCTCTTTTTTTTCATTTTCCACAATAATATTTCCGTTACGATCTTTAATGTTTGTAATAAAGTACGGCTCTGTTTTTGTTCCATTATTTGAAAACGTCGTATATGCTTCTGTTAACTGTGCCGGGGTAACCCCGTTTTCGAGACCGCCAAGAGCCGTCGCCAGCCCGTTCCCCTGGGGCTCTATACCTGTTTTCTCTAAGAAATCATTCGTGGCGCTGCGGTCAAGCTTGTCATAGAGCCAAACTGCTGAAGTATTGATGGACTGCTCCAGCGCTTCGCTCATCGTCACTTCCCCCTGATATTCCCCGCTGTTATTTTTCGGAGAATAGCCGTCGTAGTCCAATTGTTCATCCTGGAGCGTCGAATAAGGCTCATAATCTCCGGATTCGAGTGCTGGTGCATATACAGCAAGCGGCTTAAACGCAGACCCCGGCTGCCGCTGCACTTCCGCCCGGTTCATCCCCTGACGTTCGTAATCCCTGCCGCCCTGCACCGCGACAACTCCGCCGCTGCTGTGATCCATCATAAAGAAGGCACTTTCCGCATCCTCCGATCCGTCCGGATAATACGTCCCTTCCTGCATCAGGCTATAGGAAGCTTTTTGCATATCTTCATTCATCGGCACCTGGATCGTATAGCCGCCTTTGTAAATTTCTTCAGGTTCAATGTTGTATTTTTCCTGGGCTTCCTTCATGAGCATATCCACGTACGTGTAGTATTCCGGATGGGTCTGCTGCTCCTGAAGACCGGAAGGAAGAGACGAAGAAGTTGCTGCCGCTTTTTCTTCTTCTGATATGTACCCTTCACGTTCCATAATAGCAATGACAGTATCTCTTCGTTCTTTGGCCTCCTCCGGCTCATCCACCGGTGAATAGTTGCTCGGCCCTTTTACCATAGCCGCAAGCATAGCGCCTTCTTCAACGTTCAATTCGGAAGCGTCTTTCCCGAAATACTGCTGAGAGGCAGACTGGATTCCGTAAGCTCCGTGACCGAAGTAAATCTGGTTTAAATAGTATCCCATTACTTCATCCTTGGAGAATTTCTTTTCAAGCCCCATAGCGATCAGCACTTCCTTCGTTTTACGTAAGAAGGTCTGGTCGCTCGAGAGAAAAGCATTTTTCGCCAGCTGCTGGGTGATCGTACTTCCGCCCTCCACAATTCCACCGGCTAAAATATCACGGTACAGCGCACGCGCAATCGCTCTCGGATCAATGCCGCGGTGGTCATAAAACCTAATATCCTCAATGGAAATAAATGCTTCTTTTACATGATCCGGTATCTGTTCTTCCTCGATAACTTCCCTATCCTCTGAATACAGCTCCGCTAGCTGTTCCCCGCTGTCATCAACTATTGTCGTTGTTTCATTCATCGTCAGCTGCTTTTCACTGATCGCAGCAGCGCCGATAACAACGGAGGATAAATATATGCCAAAAATCAGAAGAAAAGCCGCCGCAGCTATCAGCAGCCGTTTTCCCCATTTCCGTTTATTCATGAGCTCTGCCACCCTCGCTTTTTACACAAATATTCTATCCTGCTTTAGTCGGCAGACATTTCGTTAAGTTACACGGAAACAGCGGGATGTTTTGCATACTTCACCTGAATGCTGCCGACGACAAGCTCTGCCTCGATATTTAATGTCACCTGTGTCTGCTCTTTCGCCTTATGCTCGACCTTCATCGCTGCCTTCAGGCCCTCTTCCTTATAGCCAAGCACCTTCGTTTCGCCAACAAGTGTTTTTGCGTCGACGTTAACGTCCCAGTTCTCCGGGACAAAAAGCTTAATGCTCCCGGCCATGCCTCTGATTCGTACAGGTACTGTCTCTTCCTCAGTTTTAGCTTTCGAAAAATCTATAATCACTTCGCCTGCTCCGTACTGGACGGCGGCTTCGCGGAGTCTGAAAGGCTTCTTTATATATACACACTGCCCTGCCAAAAAGCGGTGCTGTGTCGGAAGCTCGCGTTCCTGCCCGGCCCGGCGCACCTCATGTGCGTAGGAGGTGCTTCTTTTGTTCCGGCTTTCTCCCTCAGACGTATTCAGGTCTTTATCGATATCTATTTCTCTGCGGGAGCTGCTCCACCAGAAATAAAACAGAATAATACCCGCAAGGAAGAGCACAGTGATGACCGCTGTAAATATAAAAGGCACATCCGCCCGGTTGGATACGTGCAGCAGGGCGAGACCGACAAACATGGCACTGAGCCAGTAATTACGCTGGTAGACAAAAAAGCAGGCAAGGCTTAATGCTATGATAGGCCATATGAATAAACTCGCGTCAAAACCGAGCTGGGAGGATACGATACTTACGCCGGCAATAATAATACCCAGTCCTATAAAACCGGTTCTTTGACTCATGCTTTCTTTCCGCCCTTCTTCTGTTTATTTTATAAATATACGCAGCAGGCCGTCTTCCCGTTCCAGATTTCCTTATTTTATTTTCCGGAAAGGATCATGTATGATAAGAAAATACTATACAGCTTATATTTCCATTATACGCTACTCCTGAATGGAGACACACCTATTTTCATTCTGTTCATTACGTTTCAATAAAGGATGTGAACCTTTGTGGATAATTTATTCAACAGATTAGAAGAGCTTTACCCGGAAATGGTCGAGATTCGCAGATATCTGCACCAGTACCCTGAGCTTTCCTTTGAGGAAGAACAGACGCCAGCCTACATAGCCGATTACCACCGGAAGCTGGGGCATGAGGTGCGTACCAATGTAGGAGGGCGCGGTGTCACCGCAGTTCTCCGCGGTGACAAACCCGGTCCCGTCATCGCTCTCCGGGCGGATTTTGACGCCCTGCCCATCCAGGAGGACACAGGTCTTCCTTTCGCTTCAAAGACGGACGGCGTAATGCATGCCTGCGGTCATGACGGCCATACCGCGTATCTGCTTGTCCTGGCTAAAGCCCTTCAGGAGGAGAAGCACAGCTTAAGCGGCACCGTTGTTTTCATCCACCAGCACGCGGAGGAATATGCTCCCGGCGGCGCGATTGAGATGATCCAGGACGGCTGCCTTGAAGGAGTGGACGCTATCTTTGGCACGCACTTATGGGCGACGGTGCCCTACGGAACTGTGCAGTACTGTGAAGGGCCGATGATGGCTGCTTCAGATCGTTTTCATATTACGATTCGAGGAAAGGGCGGACACGGGGCTCAGCCGCACCTTACCAAAGACGCCATCGTAATCGGCTCCCAGGTGGTCACCAGCCTACAGCAGATTGTGAGCCGCCGCCTCGATCCGCTTCATTCCGGAGTACTGTCCGTCGGCTCTTTTGAAGCTGTCAACGCCTTTAACGTGATCGCCGACAGCGCGAAGCTTACCGGCACTACCCGCTGCTTTGATGAAAACGTGCGGGACGTGTTCGAAGAAGAAATCGGAAAAATTGTTCACGGCATTTGCGAAGCCGCCGGAGCCGAAGCCGACTATGAATACCTGCGCGGCTATCCCCCGGTGGACAACCACCGTAACGAAGCCCAGTTTATTGCTGAATGTGCTGAAAAAACGAATTCGGTCCAGAAGACAGAATATATGAGCCCATCGATGGCTGGAGAGGATTATGCGCATTATCTCCAGCATGTGAAAGGAACCTATTTCTTCACAGGAGCCGGCCATCCGGACTGGGAAACGACGTATCCGCACCACCATTCGAAATTCGATATTGATGAACGGGCGATGCTTACCGCAGCCCAGGTCATCGGAAGAGCCGTTTTGGAATACCCCGGCACTTCTTCATAATCACAGGCCCCCTTTCCGCGAGGAGAAAGGGGGCCTGTCGTTTTTTATACCATCTCTTTTTGCTTTCTCCGGGTAACCCACCGGGGATAATACAGAAGAAGAAGCGCCACAAATAAAACCAGTGCTGCCGTTACCAAAAGCGACTGCCCGATCCAGGCATGAAGCAGAACGATTCCCGCTCCCTGCACCGTCAAAAGTGCCCTCGTAAACGTAATAAATGCCCGTTCCTTCCATTTGACAGGAACAGGGTACAGATCCGGCCAGTCAATGGTGGCATAATGGCTTTTCAGAGCCTGCAGCTGTACAGCGGTCATATAAAGAAACAGTCCGCCAATCCCAAGCCGCATCCATTCCGGAGCAAAGGCGTACATAATCAACCCGCAGACTACGAGCAGACGGATAAACATACCTGCATATTCTCCTGAACGAACAAAAGCTTTGCCGTACAAATACAAATACGTATTTTCCTGCTTATGGGAAAATTTGTCCACAAGTGATGCCAGCCAGCGCCGGCGTTTAATTTTCACTTCAATATGGGGGACTTCCGCAAACGACTGAACAAACCGGTAAAATTTCGCCAGCTGATGATTCTCGGCTTCGAGAAGCACTTCCCAGCGCAGCAGCAGGGAAGCAGAACGCCTCTTTACCAGTTGCCAGTGCCCGATCAATCCAAGGAGACCAGCGCCGGCCAGAAAAATGCTCCCCCACCAGGCAGCGAGCATTAAAAGAGCCGGCCAGACCCAGCGTACCGCTGTGGATATGTAACGATGAGTATGATTGTGCCATTTCCATTCTTCCCATTTAATAAATGTTGTCAAAAAGGTTATTACGAGCAAAAGCAGCAGCATGCCGATATAACCAGCGCCCCCGGCGGCGGTACGCTCCTGAATAACCGGGCCGAGAACGATATATACAGCCAGTACTTCCACTCCCTGCAGAGCCGCTGAGTAGCGAATGGACTTTTTAAAAAATGGTGCCATCCGTTTTTCAAGCGGAAGCAGAAATACAAGGTCTCCGGACTGAACAAACGGCCGAATCGGTCCGCGAAGCGTTAATACAGAAAAAATCACCCAGAGAGCAATCACCACCCACGGAGACTGCGGGAGCCAGTCCAAAAAAGCCGGGTAAAATACTGCTCCGGCAAACAGGAGAATATACAGAGCAAACATAAACCCGCTGTTCCCGATTAACCGCAGGTAACGGCCGGCCTTCCCCCAGAAAGCTCCTGCCCGCTCATTCCACCATTGCCCGGTCATGATGTGATTTCTCCTTTGGTTACTTCAATATACAAATCATCAAGGTTCGCTCCCGGCATACCTGCCTGCTCCTGGATTTCTTTCATAGTTCCCTTCAAAGCGACCCGTCCTTCATGCAGCAGTACAAAACGGTCACAATAGCGTTCTGCGGTCGCCAGAATATGCGTCGACATTAAAATTCCCGCTCCGTTTTCTTTCATTTCCACCATCATATCGAGCAGTGATTTAATAGCTACCGGGTCGAGCCCGACAAACGGTTCATCGACGACATACAGCTTCGGCTCCACCAAAAAGGCGCACATGATCATCACCTTCTGCCTCATTCCTTTGGAAAAATGATTGGGGAACCAGTTTTTCCGCCGGGCCATCTGATAGGTTTCCATCAGCTTTTCACTTCGTTCTTCCCAGACGCCTTCTGGAACCCCGTAAGCCATTGCTGTCAGGCGCAAATGCTCCCAGAGCGTCATTTCCTCGTATAATATAGGTGATTCAGGAATGTATGCCAGCTGTCTTCGGTAAGCTTCCGCATCCTCATGAATGGTTTTACCGTTAATATAAATTTCGCCCTCCGCAGGCTCCATTAGCCCGAGAACATGCTTGATTGTCGTGCTTTTCCCCGCGCCGTTCAAACCGATTAAGCCGACAATTTCCCCGGGGCCCACATCAAATTCCAGTTCATGGAGCACCGGCTTATGGATATTGTAACCGCCGGTAATATGTTCGATAGTAAGTAATGCTGTCATACAAACGCTCCTTCAGCTAAGTAAAATACAGTCTTTTTATATTCTACACAGTTTCATCGTATTTTGTATATTTTTGCAGGGAATTCATTTCTTCTTACATTTCCATTTAACTCTAAACTGTAACTACGTATAATAGGATAGTAGATATACTTACGTTTAGAAAGGAGATCAACACTATGGCACATAATGATGACTGCATTTTCTGCAAGATAGCAGCCGGGGAGATTCCTGCTTCTGTCGTCTACGAGGATGACGACCTTCTGGCATTTATGGATCTGGGCCAGACCACGAAAGGCCACACCCTCTTAATCCCGAAGGATCATCAGGAAAACATTTATGAACTGCGCCCCGAAACTGCAGCGGCACTTTTTAAAAAAGCCCCGGCAATTGCGAACGCTATAAAAGAAGCTTTTCAACCAGCAGGTATGAACCTTCTAAACAATAATAACAGCGTGGCATCGCAATCCGTTTTTCATTATCATCTTCACTTCATTCCACGTTACACAGAAAACGATGGTTTCTCTTTTACATTTACCGATAATAATGAACAGTACACAAGCGCTGATTTAGCCGATATGGCTAAAGGGATTGCCGATCGTTTATAGATAAATAAATATGGATGGCTAAAGGAGAGATCATATGTCACACGCATATAATTTTAACGCAGGGCCGGCCGCCCTGCCGGACGAAGTTTTGGAAAAAGCCCAGAAGGAAATGCTGAATTTCAACGATACAGGCATGAGCGTCATGGAGCTCAGCCACCGGAGTTCTGATTACGAACAAGTGCATAACCAGGCCCAGGAAAGGCTCCGGCATCTGCTCGATATTCCGGAGGATTATGACGTATTGCTTCTGCAGGGAGGAGCAAGCCTGCAGTTTTCGATGCTTCCGATGAACGTGCTCCAATCAGGGGAAACGGCTAACTATATTTTAACAGGCTCCTGGTCGGAAAAAGCGTTAAAAGAAGCTCAGATGATCGGACAGACCCGGGTCGGGGCTTCGGCAAAAGAGCAGAATTTCACCCATATTCCTGACGTTGACGCCCTTCAGCTCGACAGCCGGGACAAGTACGTACACATCACCACAAACAACACTATTTTCGGCACACAGTGGCAGGAGCTTGATTATAACTGGCTTTCCCCGGTAGTCGCCGATATGTCGAGCGACATTTTAAGCCGTCCGGTCCCGGTCTCATCGTTTGGAGCGATTTACGCGGGCGCTCAAAAAAACCTCGGTCCGTCCGGCGTTACTGTCGTTATCGTCAAAAAAGACTGGGTCAGCCAGGCTCCTGAACACACACCGACCATGCTCCGCTATGACACCCATGCGGAAAAGAATTCGCTTTTCCATACCCCGCCGACATTTGCTGTTTACCTTCTGAATGAAGTGCTCGGCTGGGTGGAAGAACGCGGAGGCGTCCTTGGCATGCAGCAGCGCAATAAGGAAAAAGCGGCTCTACTGTATGACACTATTGACGGCAGCGATGGGTTTTACCGGGGCCATGCTGAAACAGACAGCCGATCCTCCATGAACGTCACCTTTAATCTTCCTACGGAAGAATTAAATAAACAATTCTTAGCTGAAGCTAAGCAGGCCGGCTTTGTCGGATTAAACGGCCACCGCTCTGTCGGCGGATGCCGGGCTTCCATTTATAACGCTGTTTCTAAGGAGAGCTGCCAGGCTCTGCAGGACTTTATGCTTACCTTTCAAAAGAATCATCAATAGGTTTTTTAATCAGCGGAGTTATCCGCTGATTATTTTTATAAAATAAAAATTTATAAGCGTCTCTTCGTTCGAGGCACCCGAAATTGTTTGAAATTGTTTATTTTTTCACTGAATTCGCCTATACTACTATTAAAGAATAATATATTAAAAATGTATTTCAAGGAAGGAATGAGGCGGATGGATTTGAAATCTCTTTTTGCCGGTATATTCACAGGATCGTTAGCTAGCAGTTTAATTATACTTTTTACTACACCTGCTTCTGGTCCTGCTTTACGACATTCCATTAAGCACTCGGAATGGAGTCGCCCCGGCTTAAAATCCTCAACAAAGAAATCAGCCATGGAAGACTGGCAGTATGCTGCTACAGAAGGCTTCCAGGCATTTGATGTGCTGACCAAAGAAATGAAAAAAACCTATAAGCGGTACAAGCAGGAAGTTGAACCCGAGGTCGCCTCTATTCAGGAACAGGTAAAAGAAATTTCTGATTCCATTTCTCAATTAAATAAGCAGATTAAAAAAGAAACCAGGCGTTCCTAGTCACTGATGACCCAGCTTATAAGAGAGGGGGTTCTTTAATTGGACTCTTCATTTGATGCCAAGCAGTCGATACTATTCAGTCTCCGTGCTGCACAGCTGTCTAAAGCATTATGGAAATCGGTGGAAAAAGATTGGCAGGAATGGGTTAAACCTTATAATTTAAATATCAATGAATTTCAAATCCTATGGGTCGCGCATCAATTAGAGGGCGCTTCTGTTTCCGGGATTGCGAAGTTCGGGGTTATGCATGTATCAACAGCCTTTAATTTTTCGAAAAAGCTGGAAGACCGCAGCCTGCTAAAATTTTCAAAGAAAACGAATGATAAGCGCAATACGTATATCGAACTGACAGAAGACGGTGAAAGCCTGCTTCTCTCCATCCTCGAATCCTATGAAAAAGAAACATTTCAGGTTTCTGAAGGAGCCCTTCCCATTAAGGAGCTGTACGGAAAGTTTCCCGAGTTTTCTGAACTTATGACCATCGTACGCTACATTTATGGAGAAGAATTTATGCATCTGTTTGAAGAGTCCCTCCAGTCTTTTGAAAATGATTTTATGGATAAAGACGGAACCCTCCTTCCAGCGGACAGATCTGCCAAATAAACCTTTTACAGACCACCTGCTCTACTCAGGCTTCCTGCATCAGCATATTGGCTTCTTTTCTCTTCTGTAGAGCGAATTGTTAGAAATTTCGTTCTATATATTTTTTTTATAACCCTATTGATTTTTTCTTCTATTGGTATTACATTATTCAAAGTTGGGGTTTGGAGAGAGAGGAGGCCGTCGCATGAATTGCTGGAAATCAGTAAATCTACGAAAAGAAAACAACACAACAAAAATGACAATCATGTCGGTAGGATTTTCCTTTTTAACTTTTATGTTTACTTTTTTAATCTTTAGTTCGCTGCAGCCGGAAACACAGCTAAAAGGTATCGGCCTGGAAGTTCTTCTTTTAATAATGCTTATGATCTACCCTCTGCATTCTATTTTGCACGCCGTACCGCTTTGGATGATTGGTATCGCCACAACCTGGAAATTCGACAGAGACCGCAGGAAGCAGCTTCCTGTGATTAAATACAGCTTCAGTAAACCCGTATCGAGAAATATGTACGTTATCGCTATGGTCAGTCCGTTTATAGTTCTTGGGGCCGCAAGTATTGCAGGGGCCATACTCATGCCAGGCTATATGCATTACTTCCTTATTATTTTTTCATTAAACAGCGGCATGGCCCTTAAAGACTTTGCTTTTATCCGTCAGCTGGTTAAAGCTCCAAAACACTGTACAGTGGAACGCAAGCTTGACGGCATGGATATTGTACTGAAACAGCCTTCTTAAATAAAAAAGAATCCCGGTGCCACTTCGGCACCGGGATTCTTTTATCTGCCTACAACAAAGACAATATCGTCTTCCTCCAGGTTGACTTTCTCCGCCCGTACAGTGTACTCTTCATCTTCACTCCACTGATCAAGGCGTATTCTGATCGTTTCTTCCTCCGGATTAATCTGGACAAACTCCGGAAATTCCGTCTGGTTCTGTACGACTGTCAGCACTTCCGGACCCGGCAGCGGAAGCCCTGCAATAGAGAAATCATCCTTCTGCAGTTCAACATTTCCGTTCTCCAAAGCCTCCGGCACAAAGCTCAGCTCAATATCAATTTCACGACCGAGAAGCTCAAGCGCAGAAATAATTTTAAACTGACCGTCTTCTACCACTAAGTCGGCTCTTTCGTTTTCCATTTCCGCTTCTAAAATATTATTCACCTGGGCAGAATTTGTTTCCCCTGTAAAGTACGGTTGAAATTCTTCCTCATCAGAAGTCTGCGGTTCTGTTTCGTTCGATCCACTCTCCTGGTCCAGAGAAGCCCACCAGAAGACTACAGCAGCGATGATAATAACGTTGATAACCAAAAGCAGAATGAATAAAATTTTCCATATGTTCCGCGCCAAGCAGATCCACTCCTTTTTTCTTGTAACAACTGCTTTTTCACTATATCATGTTCGGCAAAAACGTTATAGATATAATATCTTTTTCTTTGCTCCTACGGGTTCTGCCTATCTTTTTCCCCTATGATTTGTTATGGTAGTATCGTTAGGAATGGGGGAATTTTATGTTTATTCTTTTCTTTATTGTATTCGCTGTTGCTTATCTGTTTATCATGAACTCCATGACCAATAAGTTTGTAACCCAGCGGGAAGTCCCGGATGAAAAACAGCCGAAGGTTTTTAACACCATCAATATACTTGTGACCATCCTGTTGATTTCATCGTATGTTGAACTTCTTTTGGCAGCCTGAAGCTGAGAATTTCGATCCTATTGTATAATGCAATAGGATTTTTTACATTTATCGACATTTTTAAACTTTTTAATATGATATACTATTAAGGTACCATGAACATACATAGGGAGCTGGAGAAATGAAAAAATATATTTTTACAGTCGCAGGGATCAGCGGAGCCCTTCTGCTTGCATCCTGCAGCAATGAAGGCAGCGCAGCGGGAGACGATGCGATTGTTGAAGTAAATGGCGAAAGTATCTCTGAGCAGGATTTGATGGATGATTTAAAGGACAACTACGGTGAAGGTGCCTTAAACAATCTCATTCAGCAAAAAGTATTAAACGATAAAGCCGAGGACCTCGATATTTCAGATAAACAGGTCACTCAGGAATTTAAATCTATGAAAGAGCAGTACGGCATAGATGATAATGATCAATTCCTTCAAACTGTACAGGAAAATATGGGCGTTCAGGTCGAGAGTGTTAAAGCTTTCAAGGAGCAGTATGTAAAACCGCAGATCGTGGTTGATGAGCTGGGCTCCCAGGATGTTGACGTAACCAAAAAAGAAATGAAAAATTACTACGAAGAAAATAAAGAAGATCTTATGCAGGTTGAAGCAAGCCATATTCTTGTTGAAAGTGAAAAAGAAGCAGATGAAATAATCAAAGAACTCGAAGGCGGCGCAGATTTCGCTGAGCTTGCGAAAGAAAAGTCTATTGATACTGCTTCTGGTGAAAGCGGCGGAGAGCTTGGTTATTTTGGTAAAGGTGAAATGACAGAGGCTTTCGAAGAAGCTGCCTTTAACATGGATACGGACTCCATTTCCGAAGAACCTGTCGAAACGGAGCATGGCTTCCACGTTATTAATGTCACCGGCAAAAAAGAAAGCTATAAAGAATTAAAAGACGATATTAAACAGACGCTTGAAGCTGAAGAACAGCAGGACGGCCAGCAGGTGCTGAATGAACTTATGCAGGATGCTGACATTAACGTCGAAAACGAAGATTACGAGGACTGGGTGCAGACATTCACTGAGGCAAGTGAAGAGAGTTCAGGAAGCTGACATTTTTATACAAAAAAACCGGGGCGGTTACGCCTCGGTTTTTTTCGTTTCTATTTCGTTTTCTGCCGGGAGCCTGATCGTAAACCGAACTCCTGTCTCCGTATTAGCCGCCTCTTTTGACGCTTCGTGCAGTTCAGCAATTTGGCTTACAATCGCAAGACCAAGCCCGAACTGGCCCTTATTCCCTTTTCTGAACGGCGTAAAAATGTATTCAAGCTCTTCTTCATTAATGTTTTCGCCGTTGTTTTCGACAGTAATTTCCACCCGCCCGTCCGGATGCTTTACTGCCTTAATCCAAATACTGTCCTCTGCGTAGCGCAGCGCATTTTCCACCAGGTTTTCAAGCAGCACCCGCATATGTTCAGCGTCCGCATACATGCGTACGCTTGCCCCTTCAATATAAAAACGGATATCGCTGCGCTGCAGACGAAAACGTTCTTCAATCGCATAAGCCAGTTTACCGAAAATGATTTCTTCGTATTCAATCGCCTCTGTTTTCAGCGAATCAAGTTTTGTGTAATAGAGCATATCTCTGACCCTTTTATCCATGCGATTCGCTTCATCTATGATGACATCCATCGTTTTTTCCATATCCTTTTTAGGCAGAATGCCATCTTTAACGGACTGCGCATAGGATTTAACCACCATAATTGGTGTCTTAAGCTCGTGGGAGGCGTGCTGGATAAATGTTTTTTGTGAATTGTCGTAACGGATCAAGTTTTGGCGCATCCGCTCAAACTGCTCGGACAGCTTCTGAAAGTCCTGGTCCCCTTTCCAATTGACAGGCTCCCGCCAATTTCTCTCAGCAATTTGCTCAAAACGGTTGCCGAGCACCCGCAGCGGCTGCCGCAGGTAGCGTTTCAGCCAGATCGCCGGCAACAGGCTTACGACGCTTGTGATGAGCAGTATGTACACCAGACGGGTCCACAAACGGTTTACCATTGTGTCTCTATACGTATCCCACATGTAGGAAATCTGGAACGCTTCCTCTCCATCCGACTCTACTTTTGTGATCACATAAAAAAGTGTAGCATCATTAAAAGTGAGCTCATACCTCTCCCGTTCCGCATTTTGATTGCCGGCATTTTCAAGCATTTCCTTTTCCACCTCGGCCGGCGGACGAGGCTCCCCGCTGACCGTTTCATTTTCAGTAACAAAAACATGCCCAACCGAACGCTCTGCTTCCCGTCGTTCAATGAAATCCAGATCGTCTGACTCCGGCGGCGTGAAATAATCACTCAGCGGATTAACGAGCTGTGCCTGCTCTTCTTCAATAATCCGGTACGTTTCTTCCGTCAGCGTTCCACGAATCGAAATAGGATATACGATAATGACTGTCAGACCGACCAGAACAATGATGGCAATGAAAGAGAGCCAAATGCGCTGGGTCAAATTCACTTTCATCATGACGGCAGAACACGATATCCGTATCCATACAGGGTTTCCAGATGAATTCTGGGCATTTTTTTCCGGACTCTCCGCACAACGTCATCTACGGCCCGCTCCGAACCAAAATAGTTTTCGCCCCACACATGTTCAATGATATCTTCCCTCGACAGGGCTTTGCCCACCTCTTCGGTCAAAAGCAGAATTAAATCCATCTCCTTTGTCGTCAGTTCGATATGGGCGTCATCATTTTCAGCATCCGTTACTGTACGTGCTTCCGGGTCAATGTAGTAATTATTTACTTCTGTTTTTTTTGTTTCGGTCTGCGATTCGCCGTATACCCGGGATAACAGTTTTTTAGCACGGATAATCAGCTCCTGGGGAAGAAATGGTTTCGCCAGGTAGTCATCGCTTCCCATTTCAAGACCAAGCACCCGGTCAAGATCCTGGTCTCTCGCGGAAATAAAAATTACCGGCACTTCCCCTTTTTTTGAAGACCTAATTTCTTTTAATATCTGATACCCATCCGTTCCCGGCAGCATAATATCGAGCACCCACAGGTGAGGCGGCTCTTCTTTGGCCTCCAGAGCGTCCGTACCGTTATCAAAGACGGTAACTTCCCAACCTTCCTTCTCCATATAGGGCTTCAATACTCCGGAAAGGTTTTCTTCATCTTCCACTAAATAAATTGTATATGCAGTCGTCATTTATCTCGTTCCTTCCTCTGAAGATACGTGTCCATCTGCTATTATCGTAGCAGTATTATTACTCAGTTTCCACTTTCCTCTGTGTTAGACGGTATTAACGCCTCAATGTTTCTATAAAGAAAGCCGCACTGCTTGCCTGCAGGCGGCTTTCTTTCATGGTTACGTTGTTGTTTTTTCCTGCTGGCTCTGCTCCATTTTTTCTTTGCGCTTTGTAAACACGAGAGTCTGGAAAATCATAAACACACCGCCTGTCGCCCAGTAAAGAGAAAGGGCGGACGGCAGAAAGATTCCGGCTACGATCATCATCACCGGCATCAGCATCATAATTGGTCTCATGTTTTCCGGCATATCCTTCGCCGTGATTCTCGTTTGCAAAAACATCATTAGTCCGGCAAGGATTGGGAAAATGAAAAATGGATCCGGCTCTCCAAGGTCTACCCATAAGAAGCTGTGGGCTGCGAGCTCTTCTGTCCGCTGAATGGCAAAGTAAAAGGCCATCAAAATCGGCATCTGCAGCAGAATAGGCAGACAGCCCATCATTGGGTTCACGCCTTCATCCCGGTACAGCTTCATCATTTCCTGCTGAAGCTTCTGGGCTTCGGCCTGGTTTTTCGAGCTGTATTTTTCCTGCAGCTCTTTCATTCTCGGCTGCAGCCGCTTCATCGCCACCGCGCTGTTCTGTTGTTTTATAAACAATGGAAGCAGCACAATACGGATGATAATCGTCACTACAATAATTGAAAGGCCGTAATCACCATTAAAAAATTGGGCAATTGTGATTAAAAGCCATGAAAACGGGTATACAAAGAAACGATTCCAAATTCCTTCACTGTCGGCCGATATAGCTTCCTGTTCGCCGCCACAACCGGCAAGCACCAGCATTAAAACACCTAGCATTGCTATTAATTTCCACTTACTATTCACTACATTCACTCCTTCTTATTTTTCATGCTTCCAAATTATGATGAAAAATAAGAAGAGTCTTCATCATCATGTCTGCTGTCCGAGCGGTCCGGTATCTTCTTTTGTACAGTAACAAAGCGAAGAGCAGCCATTTCCGGCACCCGGCTGTAATCGTCATAGCAGACCCTTGCTTCCTCCTGATGGAGGGAATAAGCATTCGTATTCGTAATGTGCTGGCTGACGATCCAAAGTGTCGTAATGAGCACGCTTACAAGGAGCAGCCATTCCACCCAGTTAATTTCTGCGAATGTTTCAATAAAAAACAACTTATCCCCCCTCCTCTGCTAAGCGATTTTCTTCAAGATTCACCAGTTCCACTTCTTCATCATATGTGTTGTAATAATTAAGAATATCGTCTACATACCAGTCCGCCTGGTTATATTGGTATATTGCCGGCCGTACCTCACCACCCGCTGCTCCGTTAGACGCAAGAAAGTTCGCCGCCGAGTACACGGCATCTTCAAGAGCATATGGATCGGCCCTGCCATCGCCGTCAGCGTCAACACCGTAGCCGCCGTATTCATTAATCGTTTCCGGATCGGTTAATTCCTGTTCCGGTATATCAGCACTGCCATTTCCCCCACAGCCTGGATAATTCCATCCTACAAATGTGCATGGCATAAACTGCATATGTCCTATCGCCCCAACCGGGCTTTCCAGGGTTTCCATCGTTGAAAAGACAGTTTCTACACGGTGAACGGCCGCTAATAGGGTCCACGGAATATCATAATCTTCTCCCGCCTGTTTGTAAACAGAAATATATTCTTTTGGAACTTCATTTTCCGCAAAGTCTTCCTGGGAATTGTATGTCGGTGTGCTCCCGTCCTGCATTGATGAGGCAATAAAAACAATAGCTGCTGTGAGTAGAGCTGTCACTGCTGTAATTAAGTAAACGTATCGATAACGCTTGGTCTGCGGGCGCACAGCGTCCCCTCCTGTTAACATAACTCGTGGTTAAAGACGAATACCGCCATATTTATTGTAGCACGTTTCAGCCAGAATCTATAACGTGAAGGCAAATAAAAAACTTTCCCCGTCGCGAGGAAAGTTTTTGTTATTACTGCTGGCCGTTATTTTCTTCCGGTACACCGTAGAGTTCTTCAAGCGGCTCTGTAATAATTTTATTCAAGTCAGAAATGACTGTGCTGAGCTGCTGCTCCTGCTGCATCAGCTTCGAAATAACTTCGTGCTGCTGCACCATTTCAAACTGTTTTTGAGCCTGAGTAATTTCTTCTTCCGAAGGCTGCTCTCCCTGCATTTGTTTTTGCTGCAGTTCAAGCTGTACATTACGGAAGTTATCGAGCATACGCTTTGCGACTTCGTCCTGCTCTACTTCGTTATGAAGCTCTTTAAGTTGCTGGAATTCTTCGCTCTCACGAAGCGCACCTGATAATTCGTAAGCCTTGTCATGAATATTGGACATATATAAGTCCTCCTTTAAGATTGTCTGTATGAGCATAACATGAACCGCCAGCAGAATTCATCCATTCCGGAAGAATCAATGGTATTTTTTTATTCACATTATCCACAGCACAACTATTCCCTGTACACAGCCTACGAAACCGCCAATCAGTGCACCCAGATATGTGATCAGCTTAAACTCCCTTCCGGAAATCGTAAGCAGCATAGCTTCCATCCGGTCTGTCGAAAACGTATCCACCTGCTCTTTAACTACATCATGAAGATGAAGCTGTTCAAACAAATTCGGGAGCCTCTTCGCAATGGATCCCTGGCCTTTTTTTACTGCTTTTGGAACCCATTCCTCCAGCAATTTTTTCTCATATGCGGGAGCCCATTCCTTTAAAGGCTGCTCGAGCCTCTCCATCACGGGTACATGTTTATCAACTGCTTCCACAATGTAATCCACCGCGGCCCGGGAATCCACATAGGCAAAAGCCGCCGCGGCCGGTTTTTCAAACAGCGCTTTTCGCTCCTGCTGCAGCAGTCCGGAAATCATTTTTTCTGTTCCAGGGTCTTCAAAAAAACGGAGCACCTCTGGTTGAATACGGTCAACGAGCCGGTCGTTACCGATCATTGTACCGAAGAAGTTCATCATCGAGCCTTTTCCTTCTAAAAAACGCTCGAGCAAAAGCGCCAGCTGCTGCTTACCTGCGCTTGACCGAAAATAATCACCGGCCTTCACCATTATTAGCTGTGTAAGCTCTTTGGTCATCACTTCCGATTGATGGACCGCCCCTGAGGGCAGCAGTTCTTTAATCGGAGTATCAGCATGGCGGTGCTTAGCCTCTTCCCATTTTATATCGAGCGTTTCTCTTAATGTTTCGCGGAGAAAACCGCGAGCATCGCTCAGACCTGTCCATTTCTCCACATAATCGGATAAGCTTTTCTCAGAATAAAGATACTCTTTCATCTCCAAGGTTACCCAGTCATTTAGTTGGCGGGAAAACATGTCGCTGCGAATTTTTGTCTGCAGGCCTTCCGGGGTCAACAGATGGTCTGTAACGACCCGTCCGAGCTGCCCGGCGAGCTCATTACGTCTTTTTGGGATCAGCCCCGGGGTGAACGGCACCCGTACAGAGCCTATGTACACTGGCTTATACGGCCTGAACAGCATCCGGATCGCAAGTGAATTCGTTACTCCCCCGATAGCTGCCCCAATAGCGATCATAATGATAATTGTAATAACTGCGTTCATGATGATTGCTCCTTTGGCAGTTGTCTATTAGTTAAACGTTATTTCTCTTCGGTAAAAATAAATTCCTCACGTTCTATGATGAATTTCCCGCGTTTAAATGCGCTTCTCCACATTCGTTTATTTACATTATCCGGAGGTGTTGAAACTATTTGTATGCTTTTCAGAGGAAACTTTTGCGCTTCGAGCCACCTTTCCGAAAGATCCTGCCTCCAGCCTATAGTACCGCTCCATCCTTCAGCAGGAGCTATGACCGCCTCTGCACTTCCTCCGTTCCAGCGCAAAAGCGCCGTTTCCACCGAGTCCATGCCCTCAAGCCATTTTTCAAGCGGCAGCAAAGAAACATTCTGCTGCTCCACCTTATTAATGTCTGAATACTCCCCTGCATACGTATACCCTTCTCCGTCATCTATTAAAAATCCGTCACCGGCCCATACGTCTTTCCACCAGGACCACGGAGAGCTGTCGTACTGCACCTGTCCATCAACCATTACCTCCAGGCTGTTCGGCCATGGTTTTTTTACCACTACTCTGCCGGGGGCGTGACGCATTGCATATCCTTCGCTGTCCCAGGTATCCATCACCATCCCTGGAAGACGGCTGTTGTATTTTTCAGGATGCACCCTGCGGTCCGCCAGATCTGCAGTAATCATTCCGGAGGCGTGAGCACCCCCGAAGGCTTTCAAAAGTGGAATTCTCCCCCGGGTTAATACATCCATTACCCATTGCAGGTCGCTCCGCATCCAATCTGCCTCCCACGTCAGTACGTACCGCAGCGAATGGAGATGGTATTCCTTCCATTTACTTTGTGTCTGGGAGGAAGCCATCTGGGCTGACAGTGAATTCACGCCGATATGTGTAATTCCGTATGCTTCAATCGTACTGCCGGCATCAGCGCTCTCGTCGTCCCAGGAAAACAGGCAGTATTGTCCGTCATTTGCAAGCGTTCCAACCATAGCAAACAGCTGCTCGAATCCCCACTCCCGGGCGAGCCACCAGACTCGGTCGCCGGGACGCACGTCCCATACTAAACCAATTTCGGTTCCTGATTTCATAAATAAACTAGTATGACTGAGGACGTACCCCTTTACAGGTTCTCCCGGACTCTCACCAAAAAGGACAAGTGCAGCATCAGCACCGTCTGTCTTTTCAGGCTTCTCCTTATTCTTTCCGGCCGGCATAGTTTCCCACTGCTTATGTCTTGAGGAAGGCTCCCCCCCCAATTGAATAATTTGCGAAGCTTCCACGCTGAACCTTTTCTCAGCTTCAACTGCAGAACTTCCCGCACCAGCAATGAGCCATTCCGGCTGGAAATGCACATGAACCTCGTTATCTATGGCCGTTGTCCAGCGGGGGTTATACGGACAAACTACAGCACCGATATACAGCAGTGCCATGCAAACCACCGCCGACTGTTTATCGGCCCGGGCCACCACAGCTGCCCGTCCGCCCTTTTGCACCCCGGCTTTCCTCAGTTTCCCAGCAGCTTCCTGCACTTCTTTGGCCAGCCTCTCATAAGTCCACTCTCCGCCTTCATCAATGAAAGCAGTCTGCTCCATTACTTCTTTTGATTTATTTATCAGCTGCTCCGCAGCATTCATTTTACCTTTGTAAAACCAGCCAGCCTTCCGTCTTCCATGCGAAAGCTCCACCACATCTTTATACCGTTTGAACCAACGGGTTTCAAGTCGTTTGGAAGCCTGCTGCCAAAACCAGGAAACATCAATTGCGGCATGTGTTTTCAGCTCTTCCGTATCACTCAGTCCGAGTGCTTTAGTCCAGCGATAAAGCGCATTAGTTCTCCATTGAACAATAGGGGGTTCCCACGTAGTCCACTGCATCTCTCATAGCCTCCCGACGTTTTTCCTTTTATAGAATGGGAATAGGGGTGTATATCTATTTTTACATAGCTTTTAGATATGTGAAACAAAAAGGAGTGCTTCAAATGAAAATAGCTTTATTTGGCGGCACCGGCCGCACCGGTTCCCAATTTGCATCTATGGCTGACGCTGCCGGACACGAATTAAAAATACTTGTCCGCTCACCGGAAAAGGCAGGCAGCCTCCCTGCTTCTGCAGAGCAGATATACGGCGATGCTCTTGATCAGGCGAAAATCAGAAAAACACTGCAGGGCGCGGATGCGGTCGTCAGTGCCCTCGGCACGGACAAACAGAACGTGTTAAGCAGCTTTACACCGCTATTGTTAAAAGAAATGAACGACCTAAGCATCACCCGTTTAATCACCGTAGGAACTGCAGGAATTCTTCAGTCGCGCACAGAGCCGCACCTTTACCGGTTCGAGTCGTCAGAATCCAAACGCCGGAGCACTATGGCCGCGGAGGACCATAAGGCTGCCTATGAATACATTAAGGAGACGTCCTATTGCTGGACCGTTGTCTGCCCGACTTTTCTGCCGGAGGGAGAAAGTACTGCTTCCTGGCGCTATGAAATTGACTATCTGCCGGAAAACGGCACCCGGATCTCGACAGGAAACACTGCTGATTTTTTAATACACGTATTGGAAAATCACTCTCAATTCTGTAAAAAAAGGATAGGTGTTTGTGAGTAAGGCTGTGTAATTGACGGTACAAACATGCTATACTAATTACCATTATCTAAGTAAAAACCCCGAAAGAAGGAGGGCGGCGATATGAGTATATTCGGTATCATTCTCGGTATTGTTATTGTTACTGCTATTATAAGCTGGATTATCGGCTACAATGCCTTAATAAAATATTTAAACTGGGTGGAAGAGTCCTGGACCCAGGTGGAATTTCAACTGCACCGGCGGATGAACTTAATTCCTGACTTTGTGGAATCTGCCCAAAAAGCATGGCGCCACAAGCAGGATGAACTGGAAACGCTGGTACAATACAGAAGCGAAGCGTTATCCCCGGAATCGAGCAGACAGGAACAGCTGCACATTAACTCCCGCATTGAAGATACTCTTCACGAGGTGTTTGACGCTTCCATGCCTGATGATAAGCAGCTGCAGTCCGAGCTGAAGTCGATGCGTGAGCAGTTTGACGATGCGCAGAATAAAATCATTCATTCTTCAAGCGTTTATAATAATACGATAGATAAATACAATACCAAGATATCATCATTTCCGGTCAAGTTTGTAGCAGAGCTGCATCATTTTAAAACCCGCAGTCCTCTTCCTGGACAGAGTTCTGCTCCCGGGAGCAGTGCTGAAACAAGGGCGGAAACATCTGTATAATCCAAATATGCATATAATTATATTTTTTGATTTGAGTTTGTTTCTTTTCCACTTATTCCCGAAAACAGGCGGAGACAAGCTCTCATCGGCATTAGGCTATTATTCATTCTATGCTACCCTGAACAGGCAGGTTCTCCTTAGATGTATGCATCTTTACCTGTACGATACCTTTTGTACCCTGCCCGGATCTTCCGGCAGGGCTTTTTTATACCTTCAGCCTGTTTAAAAAAAGCAGTACACGGCAAAAGAATGATGAATCCTCACGTGTTATAATGATGAAAGACATTTGAGACCACTGTCTACGTCTAACCAGTACTGTATTAGAAAGGAAGCTTCAGACATGAAAACGTTCGAACAAAAACTTCACAATTACGCAAAACTTGCCGTGGATAAAGGGGTTAATATCCAGCCGGGGCAGACTTTAGTTATCGCAGCTCCGATTGATGCTGCTCCTTTTGTCAGAAGACTGGCCGAGGCAGCATACGATGCCGGTGCAAAACATGTTTACCCTGAATGGGCAGACGATGAATTGACGAAAATTAAATACGAAAAAGCGCCCGAAGAAGCCTTTCATGAATTCCCTTCCTGGCGTGCTGAAAGCAGGGAACAGCTGGCCCGTGAAGGTGCAGCTTTTATCACGGTCAAATCCACCGATCCGGATCTCCTGAAGGGGGTTGACCCCGATAAAATTGCCAATGCGAACAACGCAGCCGGCGCTGCTATGGAAGGGTTCCGGGATTATATTCAGGCTGACCGCGTCAGCTGGCTTGTGATTTCCACCCCTTCTGCAGGATGGGCAAAAAAAGTTTTCCCGGACGAGCCCGAAGACCGGGCCATCGATCTGCTTTGGGAACGGATCTTCAGCGCTGTGCGGGCAGACACAGAAGACCCGGTACAGGCGTGGGACGACCACAACCGTACCCTGCGGGCCAAGGTGGACTGGCTTAATGCCAAAAAATATAAATCACTTCATTATACCGCTCCAGGCACCGACCTTGAAATCGGCCTGCCGGAAGGACACGTTTGGGCCGGCGGCGGCAGCACCAATACCTCGGGCGTTTCGTTCATTCCAAATATGCCGACAGAAGAAGTATTTACTGCTCCGCATAAGGATTTCGTTAACGGGCACGTAACCAATACTAAACCATTGAACTACGGCGGCAGCGTTATTGACCGATTTACGCTGCATTTCAAGGACGGTGCTGTCACGGACATGGAAGCCGGCGAAGGGGAAGAAACTCTCCGTCACCTGATCGATTCAGATGAAGGTGCTGCCCGTCTTGGGGAGGTAGCCCTCGTTCCGCACAGCTCCCCTATCTCACAGTCCGGCATTTTATTTTTCAACACGTTATTTGATGAAAATGCCTCCAACCATATTGCGCTCGGCAGTGCATATGCTTTTAATGTGGAAAATGGCCCGGAAATGAACAAAGAGGAGAAGGCACAGGCTGGTTTAAACACAAGCATCATCCATGTTGATTTTATGATTGGAAATGAAAATATGAATATAGACGGCATTCTTCCCGACGGTACAAAAGAGCCCGTATTCCGGAACGGCGAATGGGCAGAATAGCTTTTTTATCACTTTTTGAAAGGAGATTATTATGAGTCTACCTAAAACGCTGACGATAGCCGGCTCCGATACAAGTGGAGGCGCCGGCATCCAGGCAGATTTAAAAACATTTCAGGAGCTCGGCACCTACGGAATAGTTTCCCTTACTACCATTGTGGCCCAGGACCCTGATAACGACTGGTTTCACCGCGTCTATCCTATCGATACGGCCACGCTCGAAGCACAGCTGGACACAGTGTTAAAAGGGATTGGGGTTCAAGCCGCAAAAACAGGGATGCTCGGCTCAAAAGAAGTCATCGAGCTGGTAGCGAAAAAATTAGATGAGCACCATATAGAACAGCTGGTGGTGGACCCGGTGATGGTATGTAAAGGCGCCGATGAGCCAGTCAATCCGGAAATGGATGCTTATTTGCGTGACACGCTTGTGCCAAAGGCATTTATTGTGACTCCTAATTTATTTGAAGCCTCCCAGCTTGCCCAGGTGTCCCTGCCGCAATCACTTGAAGACATGAAAGCAGCTGCCGAAAAAATTTATCAGCTCGGCCCGTCCTTTGTTATTATTAAAGGCGGTGGAGAAACCGGAGCAGAGAAGTCAATTGACGTGCTTTATGACGGTAACAGCTTTGAATATATCGAATCCGAAAAGATTAATACGGAGTATACTCACGGTGCCGGCTGTACGTTCTCTGCAGCTATTACTGCGGAGCTTGCAAATGGAAAGAGTGTACGGGAAGCAATTCATACAGCAAAACAGTTCATTCAGGCTTCTATTCAGGATTCCTTCCAGCTGAACGAACATGTTGGTTCTGTAAACCACACTGCCTACCGCCACCGCGCTCCTCAGTCTTAAATATGTTTTCGGCTCCCAGGCCGAAAATAAGCAGGTGACCAAATTGGAACTATTTCAATGCACGAAAAGTGTTTATAAGCACGTCGAAATGGATGTCGTCGAAATTTATCCACCCCAGCTGCTTTTTCGTCACGGCTATATATACCCGGGATTTTTTGATGACAGCGGGGTCTGGATGGCTACCGACGAAGAAGACGTGATGCATGTAATCAGTGAGCATCCTTCGCCAGAACAGGATCACTGGTTTCAGCAGCATTTTAAAAAAGTATGAACCGCAGAAAGGAGCATGCAAATGAAACGCTATCATGTAGAAGTACACGGAAACGTCCAGGGCGTTGGCTTCCGGCAGTTCACCCAGTCAGAAGCAGTTAAACATAACATTCACGGCTGGGTCCGTAACAAATCAAACGGAGCTGTTGAAATTGAAGCCGAAGGAACACCCCAGGACATGGACCGCTTTCTTGTCGCAGTACAGGAAGGCAGCCCTTTTTCCACGGTGGAGCGTCTCGAAACGTCCGACCTTGATTCTGTCGACCATAATGAATCCTTTGACGTCCGCTTCTAATTAAATAAAAAATGCTCCGGCTGAAATGATCAGCTGGAGCATTTTTTATTAGAACGCCCAGGACATACGTTTTTCGAGCTGTGAAGCTGCCTGAAGAACCGGCAGATAATGCAGGCGAAAATCCTCCTGAACCACCCGTTCAAGAGCCGGAAAATCATGTATATACTTTGTCACAGTGGCGCCATTTGCTTTTCGGGCAATAAGTTTATTGTTTTTCAAAGACAGCAGCAGATATTTTTCCGGGACCCAAAGCTGCAGACGCAGCTGGTTCATATACGGCGCGCCCGGGCCGTAAGACCTGCCGACCTTCTCCCGCAGATCTGCCTCCCCTGCTTCTGTGTCAGGATCAAACGCCCACGACTCATCCGCCTGCTTTCCGTCTTTCATACGTATATAACGGTACAGCCGTGCTTCTTTCTGATAATGAAATATCAACTGCTCGCCGTCAAACTTTTTTGAGCGCTCCATCCCCCTGCGAAGAGGGATCGGCTCAAATAACGGAGCGGTCGTACCTACGTCTACAAAATAAGGGGGAGACCCCGGCTGGTTTGTTTCCACCCGGACCGACACGTGGTCTTCATTCAAATAAATGAGCCGGGTGGAGAACCCCAGTGCCTCCAGCAGCTGTTGAAAGTGAATATTCAACGTATAGCATGTGCCCCCCATCTGGTAGACCTGGCGCCGGTACAAAAATGAATCAACTGACATCGGTGCCCTATTTTCTGCATTCTCCCCTGCTTCAATTAATTTACCTACGTTTTCAAATGGAAACTGATGCAGATGGGAGCGAATCAATTTTGTCAAAAACCGAACATCCGGCTGTTCTATTTTCAGCTTCAAAATGTGTAAATAGTCTTCTACCCATGACTGCATGCAAAGCGACCTCCTTTTGATCCGTCAGAAGGCAAAAACAGGCGGCGCCTTCTTTTTGCTCTACAGGGTTTTTTAATCTTCGAGACGTTCATGCACCATTGCCATAACATCCATTTTCAGCTGAAGTAGCTTTTCCTCTGTCTGCTTGAACGTCTCTCCCTTAACACCGAAATAAAATTTCACTTTCGGCTCTGTGCCTGAAGGACGGAGACAGAACCAGGATTCATCATCTGTAAAAAACTTCAGCACATTTGAAGACGGAAGCTGAATAGGTTCTGTTTTCCCATTTTCAAGCAAGTACGTGCGTTCTCCTGTTTTGTAATCCTCCACCTTCTGAATAGAAGCGTCACTCACCCGCTCAGGCGGCTCCGTGCGGAACGTTTCGATCAGATGATCAATTTGCACAGCGCCTTCTTTTCCTTTTTTCGTTAAGGAATCCAGCCCTTCCATGAAATATCCAAAACGACTGTAAATATCCATCAGCCCTTCATACACAGTGCGCCCCTGCTTCTTATGCCACAGGGCCATCTCCGCAATTAAAAGCGCCGCCTGCACCGCATCTTTATCGCGTACAAAGTCTCCGATCAAATATCCGTAGGATTCCTCATAACCAAACTGAAAGGCGTATTCTCCTGTTTCATTATAGGTTTTGATTTTTTCACCAATGAATTTAAACCCGGTGAGCGTATCCTCGCATGCCTGACCGTAATGCTCTGCTATAGCTCTTCCCAGTTCAGAAGTGACGATCGTTTTCATCACTATGCCGTTTGCCGGAAGGGCTCCTGCCTCTGTCTTTTGCATAAGAAGATAATCAAGAAGAAGCGCCCCGGTCTGGTTTCCAGTGAGCACCGCAAACTCTCCACTGCTGTCTTTTGCCGCCAGACCAATCCGGTCTGCGTCAGGATCGGTGCCAATCAGTATATCCGCGTTACTGTTTTCACCTACTTGGATAGCTTTTGCAAAAGCTTCTTTTTCTTCAGGGTTCGGGCTCTGCACGGTGGAAAATTCCGGATCAGGCGTTAACTGCTCCTCCACTGTCGATACGTTTTGAAAACCAGCTGCAGAGAGTGCCCGCAGCACCGGATCCTTCGCTGTTCCGTGCAGCGGGGTAAACACTACATTCAAATCGCTTCCGTTTTCTTTGATCATCTCCGGCTGCAGCAGAATGGACTGAAGCGCTTTGTCATAAGCTGCATCAGTTTCTTCGCCCAGCATCACGAGCAGGCCTTCCTCCTGCATGTCTCCGCTGTCCTTCACCCGGATTTCCAGCTCATTTTCGACCGATTCCACGTAGGTGATCAACTCGTCTGCAGGCCCCGGCGGGAACTGTCCCCCATCTTCACCGTACACTTTAAACCCGTTATATTCCGGCGGATTATGACTTGCTGTAATTACTACACCGGCAAATGCATAGGTTCTGCGCACCGCAAACGAGAGCTCCGGAGTCGGGCGCAGATCTTCAAACAAGTATACCTGGATACCGTGTGCCCCGAGCGTCTGTGCTGTTTCAAGCGCAAACTTTTCTGAATAGTGGCGCGGGTCAAACGCAACAGCCACCCCTCTGGACTTTGCTTCAGCTCCGGCGTTTTCAATATAACGCGCAAGCCCTTCTGCTGCCCGGCGGATCGTGTATGTATTCATTCTATTCGTTCCAGGCCCGATTTCTCCGCGCATCCCCCCGGTTCCAAACGCCAGGTATTGATAAAAGTAATCCTCCGCATTTGTTTCATCCAGTTCGTGAAGCTTTTCTTTCCACGCTTCTTCTATAAACGCATGGTTTTTCCATCGATTCCAGTGGTCCGTCCAACTCATATGTATAATCACTCCTGAAGCGTTTATTGTATTTCTCAGTAAATATGCCTGTTACCAGTATATAAGAAAGCACGTATTTCTACCATGGTTTTCCGGTATTCGTTCTTTTCTCCTTTCCAAAACAAAACGCCCGCTCCGGTTAAAGAGCAGGCGTTTTTATGCTATTTCTTTAATTTGCTTGTTTTTCCCTGGCTTTTTGATCCTCAACGTCTTCATAAGGCTTCGTCGCATAGGCAATTTCGGACTCAAGCTCTTCAGTGTAAGCTTTTGTTTCTTCCTCGGACCAGTTCAACGATTTCTTCATAAATGCCGTTACCGGTTCTTTCCAGCGCTTCAGCTCCGGCATATCAAAGAAAAGGAAGGCCGTTCTTCTGTTCAGGAAGTCAAGCGGTGTAACTGCCATTTCATACTCAAGCGCGTACAACAGCCGTGCAGCGAGCTTTAACGGCATACCGCTGTTTTTCGCTTCTTCAAGGTTCTCTTCGAGCAGCTCAAGCATTTTCAGGCCGTTCGCCCCGTAGAAGCGGAACAGATCTTCTGTTTCATCTCTGGTCATTCCAAGCGCTTCGCCGCGGTACGCTTCTTTAACGGCGAAGGTTTCATAGCCGGAAGATCCGCCCACTTCACCGCCGGAAAGCCGGATGTCCTGGGTTGGGCACGGTGCGTGAATATTCATCTTATCAACTACTACGTCGACAATCCGCTCTGCCATTTTGCGGTAGCCGGTCAGTTTACCGCCTGCGATGGAAATCAGTCCGGAATCCGAAATGAAAATTTCATCTTTACGGGAGATTTCAGAGGCTGATTTTCCTTCCTCCTGAATGAGCGGACGAATGCCGGACCAGCTCGATTCCACATCTTCTGCCTTCAGCTTCAGGGTTGGGAATTCATAATTTGTGACTTCTAAAATATAGTCGCGGTCTTCCCTGGACACGCGCGGCTCTTCCAGGTTTGCACCGTAATCCGTATCTGTCGTGCCTACGTACGCTTTATTTCCGCGTGGAATCGCAAAGATCATCCGTCCGTCCGGAGCGTCAAAATACGTAGCCTGGCGGAGCGGGAAGCGGCTGAGATCAAACACAAGATGGATCCCTTTTGTATGATGCAGGAGTTTGCCTTTGTTGGAGCCGTCTACTTTTCTGAGCGTATCCACCCATGGGCCGGCAGCGTTCACAACATGGTCCGCATAAATGCGGTGGGTTTCGTTATTAATCAAGTCTTTCACTTCGACACCGACGAGCTTGCCATTGTCATATAAAAGATCAGTTGCTTTGGCATAGTTAACGGCGTCTGCGCCGAGCTCCACAGCTTTTTTCATTGCTTCCAGGGTCAGTCTTGCATCGTCCGTACGGTATTCAACATAGACGCCCCCGCCGAGAAGATTTTCTTCGCGGAGTAGTGGTTCTTTTTCCAGAGTTCTTTTTTTGTTGAGCATGTAGCGGCGCTCGTGCTTGTTTACCTGAGCCAGACGGTCGTACACCTGCAGGCCGAACGAGGTAGAGGTTTTCCCAAGGTTTCCACCTTTTACGATTGGGAGAAGCATCCACTCCGGCTCGGTTACGTGAGGCGCATTTTCATACACGATGGCCCGCTCTCTTCCTACCTCGGCTACAAGTTTAATTTCAAACTGTTCAAGGTAACGCAGTCCCCCGTGTACAAGCTTAGTGGAACGGCTGGAAGTACCTGCTGCAAAGTCCTGCATTTCAATGCAGGCCGTGTTAAGACCACGGGCTGTGGCGTCCAGTGTAATGCCCGCTCCGGTAATGCCGCCTCCGATAACGAGCACGTCGAGGTGGGTCTCTGTCATATTTTTCAAACGTGATTTACGTGATAGTGCTGAAAAATGCTGATCTGCCATTCATTTCATCCCCTTTTACAATATCAGAGAGTAAAAAAGACCGCAGATCTCCTCTTCTAGGGTGAAGGGTATCTGCGGTCTCTCTGCATCTCCGACCATTTATTAACTTAACCTAATTGTAATCGCTCTTTCATTCAAATGCAACCGATATGTTTACTTAAACGCACGTGCTGCATCAACCGCTTTTTTCCACCCTGCATAGTGTTCTTCCCGCTTTTCGTCTTCCATATGCACATCAAACGATTTTTCGAGCTCCCATTTATCCATAAGCTCTTCTTTGTTTTTCCAAAAGCCTGTAGCAAGGCCTGCAAGATAAGCCGCCCCCAGTGCCGTCGTTTCCAATACGTACGGGCGCTCCACCCGTACTTCAGCCATATCGCACTGAAACTGCATGAGGAAGTTGTTCGGTACAACGCCGCCGTCAACACGCAATGTTTTTACTTCCATGCCCGCGTCCTCCCTCATAACATCAAGCACGTCTTTCGTCTGATACGCGAGCGCTTCAAGGGTCGCCCGGATAAAATGTTCTTTTTCGGTGCCGCGGGTGAGGCCAAATACAGCTCCCCGAACCTCACTGTCCCAATAAGGTGCCCCAAGGCCGGTAAAGGCCGGCACAACGTACACACCCTCACTGTCGTTCACACGCAGGGCATAGGTTTCAGAAGCAGAGGAAGAGTCAATCAGACGCATCCCGTCCTTCAGCCACTGTACAGCTGAACCTGCTACAAATATACTTCCCTCGAGGGCATATTTCACTTTTCCGTCGAGTCCCCATGCGATGGTGGTAAGCAGTCCATTGTCAGAATGAATCGGAGTCTCTCCTGTCTGCATCAGCATAAAGCAGCCGGTTCCGTAAGTATTTTTTACCATGCCCTCATCAAAGCATGTCTGTCCGAACAACGCTGCATGCTGATCTCCCGCAGCCGAAGCGATTGGTATTTCTTCACCGAAGAAGTGGTAATCCACGGTATGGCCGTATATTTCCGACGACGACTTCACTTCCGGAAGCATCGTTTCCGGAATATCAAGCATTTTCAGAAGCTCCTCATCCCAGGTTAAATCATAGATGTTAAACATCATCGTGCGTGAAGCATTGGAATAATCCGTTACGTGAGCTTTTCCTCCGGTTAACCTCCAAATCAGCCACGTATCGATCGTACCAAACAACAGCTCTCCCTGTTCTGCTTTTTCCTTTGTTCCCTCAATATTATCGAGAATCCATTTTACTTTCGTTCCCGAAAAGTAAGGATCAAGCAGCAGGCCCGTTTTGCTTCTTACCATTTTTTCATATCCCTGCTGCTTTAATTCCTCACAGATCGAAGCGGTCTGCCGGGACTGCCATACTAGGGCATGGTACACCGGTTTTCCCGTGTGCTTATCCCACACTACTGTAGTTTCACGTTGATTAGTAATACCGAGGCCGCTGATCTGCTTTGGAGAAACTTCATTGTTTTCAAGCACTCCGGCAAGGCAGCCGAGCACCCCGGACCAGATTTCATTGGCATTGTGCTCCACCCAGCCGGCACGGGGGAAATACTGCTCCAATTCACGCTGTTCGCTGCCTACAATCTGGCCTTCCTGATCAAACAATATAGCTCTTGAACTGGTTGTTCCCTGGTCGATTGCGAGAATGTATTTCTTTTCAGTCATCGTTGTTTCCTCCACTTTTCTATTCTCTATATTGGCCATAATGATTTTTCCGTCGTCGATATGGCCGATGCTCCTGCGTTCCAGGCGGCAGAAACTTCTTCCTGCGAACGAATCAGACCACCTGCAATAACAGGTACATTTTTATTTTCGGCTACTTCCTTAATCATGGACGGTACAATACCCGGCAGAAGCTCTACCATATCCGGTTTAATGTCTTCAAGCAGCTTAAAACTTGTTTCAAGTGCCAGGGAATCCAGTAAAAACAAACGCTGCACCGTAATAAGATTGTTTTTTTTAGCGGTTGTAAGAATCTGCCTGCGGGTACTGATTAATCCGTCCGGGCGGATATTCTGGCATAAAAACTGAGCCGCGGAGTCATCATGAGCAAGACCCTGGACCAGATCTGCATGCAGCAGTACTTTTTTATCTGCCCGTTTGCTTAACTGCATCAGGCTTTTAAGCTTCGCCAGATGCACATTCAAAATGACCACGTACTGCCCGGAGGTTTTGAGTGCTTTTTCAAACTCCCTTTCATTACGGGCTGCTGGCAGAATTTTTTGGCCGGTAAGCATATCTTCCCTCCTTTATTTGTCTTTCGTGTTCAGGCTTTTTGAATTACGACTTCTTTTTGCTGTGCTATACTTTACACAAATACAAAAAATACTATACAGGTGATGGACGGTGTTCGCAATGACCCAGCAAAACGAGACAAAAAATAAAGAACTGGCAACCTTTGCCGGCGGGTGTTTTTGGTGTATGGTGCAGCCGTTTGACGAGCTTCCCGGCATTATATCCATTACCTCCGGCTATACCGGCGGCAGCGTCGAGCATCCTTCGTACGATGAGGTAAAAGCTGGAACAACAGGGCATAGAGAAGCAGTTCAGATTGAGTTTGACCCTGCGTTGTTTTCCTATCAGCAGCTGCTCGATCTATACTGGCCTCAAATTGATCCGACAGACCCCCATGGTCAGTTTCACGACCGCGGGCCTCAATACCAGACGGCCATTTTCTATCATACCGAAGAACAGCGCCGATTGGCGGAAGCATCGAGGCAGCAGGTAGAAGAAAGCGACCGGTTCCGTGCCCCCGTAGTTACGGAGATCCGGCCGGCGGAACCTTTTTATCCGGCTGAGGAATCCCACCAGAACTTTTATAAGAAGGAAAGGGAAGCATATAAAAAAGACCGGGCCCTCTCCGGCCGGGACGAATTTATTGAAGCGCACTGGGACAGTTCTCCCGGAAATTAGTAAAAATTATAAGCCATCAAAAAGAGCTTCAGCAGGCAGCACCTGCTGAAGCTCTTTTTATGGACTGAAGGTGAAATCATCGAGCGGCCAGTACCTGATACTCGCCTCTCCCACAATTTGTTCCTCATCTACAAAACCGACAGCGCTGGCTCTGCTGTCTTCACTACGAGGGCGGTTGTCGCCCATTACAAAATAGCTGTCTTCCGGCACGGTTGTTTCACCGGTCACTCCTTCAAGCGTAAAATCCTGAGTGAACTCTCCGCTCGTTTGTTTTTGAAATTCTTCTAAGTACGGCTCATCCTGAGCTTCTCCGTTAATATATAACGTATCGTCCCTGTACTCCACCGTATCTCCTGGAAGGCCGATCACTCTTTTAATATAGTCACTGTTTTCATTCGCATGAAAAACGATGATATCTGAGCGTTCGGGCTCCGAAAAGGCATATCCGATCTTGTTAATAATCATCCGCTGCCCGTCTTCCACTGTCGGAAGCATGGAAGGTCCACTGACAACATAGTTGGCAAACAAGAAGCCGCGCACAATGACGACGATTAAAACGACGACGACGATTACTTTAATCCAATCCCATATTTCTTTTGACCAATTCGTCATTACCGACTTCCTCCGTTTCTATCTGCCTTTTTACTTTAGCACGGTTTCTGCAGGCGGGCAAACCGAAAATCCGCGCAGACTAGAGGCATTATATCATATTTATACATATACTTTCTTTTCCTTTTTAAACCTTAAAGCTCTCTTTGTCGATATAATAAATATCCTTAAGCGAAGGAATTACACACATGAGAAAAATTTTAGGGCTTCTATGGATACTGTTGTTTATCATCGGCGGGACCATCGTTTCCTGGTTGTTTGCAAAGGAGATGAGCAGTACCCAGGCTCTCTCTTCTTTCCTCGAAGAGCAGATTGACGTCTCCGGCGTGCCCATTGCCCAGAACAGCTACGTGACCGACCGGCAGGGCAGTCAAATTGCTGAATTTCAGCCCGGGGAAAACCGGAGATACGTATCTCTCCCCCATTTTCCTGAACGTGCAAGAGCTGCTTTTATTGCGACGGAAGACCAAAAGTATTACGAGCATCAGGGCATTGACCCTTTAGGCGTTGTCCGGGCTCTTATAAGCAATACCAGCAGCGGAGGTATTGAAGAAGGCGCAAGTACGATTACCCAGCAGGCGACAAGAAATATTTATTTTAACCATCAGCAGACGTATGAACGAAAGGTTGCCGAAGTGCTGTTTGCCTATCAGCTTGAACAAACCTATACAAAAAATGAAATTCTGGAAATGTATATGAATACTATTTATTTTGGGGAAGGGATTTACGGATTTGAAACGGCGAGTCTTTCTTATTTTGGTAAACCAAGCAGTGACCTCTCGCTAGCACAAACAGCTTTTCTCGCTGCAATTCCAGCCAATCCGTCCTACTACCACCCCATTGATCATCCGGACCATACGCGGGAGCGGCAGCAGTGGATCCTGGATAAAATGGAAGAGACCGGTGTTGTAACTGCTGAGGAAAATTCACGGGCCGTTCAGGAAACTGTCTCTGTGGACTTACAAAAAAGCAAAGCCAACCCTTATCCTGATTACACCGATTATGTAAAACATGAATTCAGGCAGCTCGTTGCACAAAATGAAGGCTGGACTGAACAGATCAGTCAGGCATCGGAAAGCGAAAAAGAAGCTCTTTACGAAGAGCTGAACACACGAACAGAACAGCGCCTTCAATCCGGCATTACTATCCATACCGCCATGGACTCTGAGCTCCAGACCATGCTCACAGAAAAATCCCGCTCCTACTGGCAGCAGCGGGGCATTGAAGGAGCCGCTGTCATTGCTGATCACGAGGCCGGCGCTATTACGGCCATAAGCAGCGGGGCAGATTATCGGGAACATGAATTTAACAGGGCCTTTCAGGCATACCGGCAGCCAGGCTCGGTGTGGAAGCCGCTGCTCGTCTACGGGCCATACCTTGAAGAAAAAGAGCGCTCTATTAACGACCTGGTTTCCACAAAGAAATACTGCGCAGCCTCCTATTGTCCCGCAAATGAAGGCGGAACGGCAAAGGATAGGGTAACGATTGAACATGCCCTTGCCTTTTCCTACAATACCTCCGCCCTTCGCCTCATGCATCAAACCGGGCTGGAATCTTCCTTTCACTATCTTGAAAAATTTGAGTGGCAAAAATTAACCACGGAAGACAGGCAATACGCTGCCGCCCTCGGCGGTATTGAACACGGGGTCTCCCCGGTAGAATTGACGAGTGCTTATACCGTATTTTCCAACGATGGCACGTATGAGCCGCCGCGCGCTATCACTTCTGTTACTGATGCAGATGGAGAAATTTTATTTGAGTGGGAAAAGAAGGAAATAATTGTATGGTCTCCGGAAACAAATGACCAGATGCGTGAAGCCCTTCGCACCACCGCCGTTTCAGGCACGGCTTCAACCTTGAAAGATTTTGAAGACGTCAGCGGGAAAACCGGTACATCAAACAATACTAAAGACAGCTGGTTTGCCGGCTATGACAGCAGATATACCATGGGAGTCTGGCACGGATACGACGACCCCCGTCCTTTAAATCCTGAAGACAGCGCCCTCTCTTTCTGGAAAGCGATGTACCCCTTACTATATGAAAAAAGCGGACAGCCTTAGCCGTCCGCTTTTTTTATACTGGCAAACTATGTAGAAAACTATTGTACAGCCGCAAACCGGCGTACCCTGTACTAAAAATAAAAAGCCCCCAGAAGGATAGATGAAGAAGCAAAAAACCAGCCACTCCGGCAAAACGAAGGGAAGGAGCCAGTCGGATGATCAAATAGACAAAGGAAACAAGCGTCGCTCCTATGAAAAGCCCTCCAAGTACATAGAGATGAGAAGTAAGGAACAGCGACACTCCCCCTGCCATTAAATAAATCCAGGCGCAGCTCTGAAGATAGGAGCGGCTATCCCCTTTTTCTTCACTCAAAAAAAATAACAGTGACAGCCCCATCATCGTGTCTGAAATTAATTTTAATGCAGCAATAATCATAAAAAACGCAAGCATCAGCACAAAAAGCATAGTCAATTTAATGCCACTGTCTGAGAAAAATTCGAGCATTCCCTGATAAATGCCGGCTGATTCTAAAAAGGCGGCGATATACTGCTGCGACCAAATGCCAAAGGATAAACAAAAAAATAAAATGGCAAGAATCGGAAAGTGACTGGTTAAATATGCATTTTTCACCACGAGCCTCCGGGTTTAACTGGCATGGACTACGCGAAACTGTCGGATCTGGTTACCGGTAGCTGCACTCTCTCTTTTCTCCTGCCCTCCTGCACGGTGAGAGGACTTAAATGAGTCACTTTCGAGCCAGTTTTCAAAATCTTCCCTGGTTTCCCATTTAGTGAAAACAAGCTGTTTTCCATCTTCGGTCGCTTCATCTAAAAACAAAAATTCCAGACATCCCGGTACCTGATTCATTTTTTCAGCGCTGGCACCGAAGCGTTCCTGGATTTGTTCTTTTGCTTCTTCTGGTACCTCGAGTTCATTTATAACAACGTACATCTTGATCCCTCTTTCATTATTGTAATTGTGGAAATGCCTGCTGGCGGAGTGCTTCATAAACTAAAATAGCGGCCGTATTGGACAAATTCAAGGAACGGACTTTATCATTCTGGGGTATTCGGATGCAATTTTCCTGAAACTTTTCTGTCACATATTCCGGCAGACCGGTTGTTTCACGTCCAAACACAAAAAAATAGTCTTTCACAGGATCTGAATAGTCATGAACGGCATACGACGATGAGCCTACTGTTTCTACAAAGAAGAACTCCGCTTCCGGATACGTATCCATCCATTCTTCGAGTGAATCATAATAGTGAATCTGCACATTTGGCCAGTAATCACAGCCTGCCCGCTTCAGCATCCGGTCTTCCGTGGAAAAACCGAGCGGCCGTATCAGGTGCAGGTGGGTGTCTGTTCCTGCGCATGTTCTTGCAATATTTCCGGTGTTCGCCGGTATTTCTGGTTGAAATAATACTACATGTAAAGCCAAGTCGCTCTCTCCTTCTTTTCCTACCGCGAAACTGCCTGCGCTTTTTCTAATTCGAGCAGGGTTTCCTTTAAGTGTACTCCGCTGCCGAAGCCTACCATTTTTCCATCTTTCCCAATGACCCGGTGGCATGGCACGATTATGGAAACTGGATTTTTGTTGTTAGCCATTCCCACTGCCCGAAAAGCTTTCGGGGAATCGGCCTCTTCAGCAATTTCTGCATATGATTTTGTCGCTCCATAAGGAATGCTCTGAAGTGCCTGCCACACTTTCGTTTGAAAAGACGTTCCCCTCATATCGAGCGGTACGGTAAACGTTGTGCGTTCACCCGCTGCATATTCTTCGAGCTCCCGAAACACGTCTGCGTGCACGGGGTGCAGCTCTTTCCGCAGTCCGCAGGAAGCACCAATATGCTTCTTCAGCCAAAGCTTTATCCGGTCTTCATTTTCTTCCAAGGAACCGAAATTCAGCATACAGATACGACCTTCATATAATACTATGGTCACTTCACCGATATCACCAATTGCTTGTGATGCAGCCCAAGCCTCCATGAAGACCCTCCTTATTACGTTTTCTTCTATTATACTCGTTCCGGGGAGGTTTTATCCAATGCTTTTGCAATCTCTTCAAGCACTTCTGCCTCTTCTTCTCTGCTGTTAGCACTGTGCAGGGCCTCCATCCCTTCCTGCGTAGGCATTTCTCCCAAAGCCCAGGCACAGGCACCGCGAATGACCGGCCGCGGATCGTTACGGAGAAGCTGTATAATCGTTGGTATCGAGGATTTTTCTTTCATATGGCCGAGGGCGATCAGCGCATTACGCTGAATTGGTTTTTTTCCTCTCCAGGAGCCCGCAATATACCCAAATTTTTCTTTGAACTCTTTGTTAGAAATGGTTAGTAAAGGCTCAAGCAGTGGCTTGACCACTTCCGGGTCGGGTTCAAACTCTGGATGATTATGAAAATCCACACCTTTATTTTCCGGGCACACCTGCTGACAGGTGTCACAGCCGTATAATCTATTGCCTAGTTTATGGCGGTAGCGCTCCGGCAGGGATTCCTTCGTCTGCGTCAGATAAGCGATACATTTTTTCGCGTCAAGCTGCCCACCCTGGATCAAAGCATCCGTTGGACATAAATCCACACAGCGGTTGCACGTGCCGCATTGATCCATCAGGGGTGTATCCTCCGGCAGGTACAGCGTCGTAATCATTTCGCCTAAATATACATACGAACCAAACTCAGGAGTGATAATGGCGCAGTTTTTGCCACTCCATCCAATCCCGGCGCGCTCTGCAACCGCCCGGTCCGATAGTTCACCGGTATCAACCATGGATTTGCATTCGGCCCCAGGCACGGTTTCTTGTATAAAGGCCTCCAGCTGGTTTAATTTATCCCGCAGAACGTCATGGTAATCCTTACCCCAGGAGGCCCTGCAAAATTGGCCCCTGCGTGCTCCAGGACGATTTTTTGGAGCCTCCGGAAGCTTCGTCGGATATGCGAGGGCAATAGAGATAATCGTTGTTGCTTCAGTCAGAAGCAGCTCGGGGTGCGTTCTTTTTTCAATGTCGTCTTCTTCAAAGCCCGACTGGTAGTTCAGCCGCTGCTGTTCTTTCAGCCTCGCTTTTAAAGTCACAAAGGGAGAAGCAGAAGCAAAGCCTACTTTATCGATACCGATAGACTCTGCAAACACCTGAATCTCCTCTTTTAATTCCTCTGCCGTTCGCATGGACGGCCCTCCTTTATAAATCGTTTCGCCGGAGTCTGTAAAAGTGATATGATACACTATGAGCTAGACACAAAGGGGGATGTATATGATCAAAGACATTTCTATTTCTTCTTCTGTTTTTAAAATTATTCCTTCTTTTCAATGCGGCGTCAACATCTACCGTGACATCGTTATTGATGACTCCCCGGGGATGCTTCGGGGGCGGGTGGACTTCTTTCATAAACAAATCCAGATGGACCTGCTTGACCAGTCTATCTATGACTATACAGGTGTTCGGCAGTGGCAACAAATATTAGAACAGGCAGGACTTATCGACCGGTCTCTCCCACCTCTTCACGAGCAGCTGTACAAAAACCTACAGGAAAATAATACCACTCCCTCCGAGCATTCCGGGGAAGACCTCATTCATTTTTTTAACCTGCAGTATGAAACCCCGATTATATTAATCGATGCAGATTCTGTCTTCGATTATTTGAAAATCGGTTTCGGCGTTGAACAGGATGAGCTTAAGATTAGTGAAAACCATGTCCATCCGATGTACGGACAGATTATAGCCAAGGACCGCAAGAAAACACTGGGCTCATTAAGCGGGCCAAGTCTTTACAGCCGGACCAGTCGTTCAACTACGACAGCAATACAATTAACCTTTATGCGGCCCCAGCTTTCCAAAGAGTCTGCTGCTGAACTCACCCAGGTGGTCGGGGACATGTTTACTCAAATACATGGCGGCACCTCAGAAAGCCGACTGCTGCGGGCAGCTTCTCCTGTTTGGGAGTTCTCTTCATGATTATAAAAAAAGTCTCTCCTTTTTTTGAAAAGGAAAGACTTTTTCTTTATGGTTAGCTTCGGTATTTAAAATTAAACATAAAAATAACGTTTCCCTTTAGAAACGTCTTCCTGACTCGTTAAATGGTAGCGAAGGTGGGACTCGAACCCACACGTCCAGAGGACACTTGATTTTGAGTCAAGCGCGTCTACCGGTTCCGCCACTTCGCCGTTTAACTACCGTTTATGCGGTATACGTGCGCACTATATTCGTTTGCCCTTCGTTATATTCTCGAAATCTAACGTTCACAATCTAGCGCGCCAACGTTATTTATATTAGCACCGCCGGCATGTCGTTGTAAACCATGAATTGAAAATTACTCGATTTTATTTTTCCGGCATGCTGTCGTTAAGTTCGACCATAACGTCATTAATGTCGGTTACGTGCTGTTCCAATACGTCCATACTCTCGTAATTGCCGTCGAAATGAATTTCGTCGTAAATAACCGGTGCTTCTTCTACGTAGGCAATAACCGTAGTTTGCACGTCGGTTAAGTTCTCGTCAAATGCTGCGTACTCTTCGGGGGCTTCGGGCATATCCGTTTCTACCGCTGCGGCTCGCAATTCGAACAGTGTCGATTGAACATCGGCATAAGTGTCGTAATTCGTCGGGTCTTCGAATAAGTCGTTTAGTACCGCGCCGTGGTCGCTTAACGCTTCCCCAGTATTCAACAGGTATTCGCCCGACTGCTTGCGGTATTCTTCCTTATTAACTGTCGAATCCTCCTTTTGCTTATTAAGCTCCTGTTCCGATTCTTTACGTTCCTGTGCCGCTTGTTCATTTTGGCGTTCTTGCTGCTCCGCTTCTTCATGTTCTTTTTCCTCTTCTTGCTTCGCTGCTTGTTTCTGCTCTTCACGTTCCGTTTGTTCACGTTCTTTCTTAGCCTTTATATCTTTCTCTTGCTTCGCTTGTTCTTCTTTTTCTTGTTCATCTGTGGCTTTGTCTTCTTGTGGTTCGTTTGTCTGCGGCTCGGCTTCGACTTCTTCCGTTTGTGTTTCTTCGACCGGTTCAGGTGTCGTTTGTTTTACTGGCCCATAAATCGCCGTTAATATACCGCCCGCAATGACCATCAATATAACTGCCACTACTACCCCGCCCATTGCCCATAATGCGATTTTAAATAGTTTTCGCATTTTCGCCGCCCCTTTCGCATTTACTTACGAGTAAATACCGAGCCTGTAACTAAATTACCCAAACAAACCACTCGCAGTCTTTCGTGTAATAAACCTCCCTTACAGTGTCCGCAAACTCACGTAATAATTCATTTTGTTCTTTTTTGTCTAATTGCGTATAGGCGTTCTCTTCTTCTTCACTGATTGAACATAAATACTCGTTTTCAAATTCTGTGCGTTCCAATAAATCGATGTCTTGCTCTTTATGAACTAATTGCGGTCGAAGCGCTGTCAATATCCCCGTAAGCTCCGCGCGTACCATTTCACTTTTGACACCCATAATATTCAAGTCTTCCGAAATGTCTTCACCTTGCAAATAACGAAACATAAAAGAAGTTTTCATACCGTTCACCTGTAAGGCAGTCATTTTTATTGCTCCTCTCTTATGGTATATTCATATTATACAGCTATATTGCGCTTAACCGCAATAGGGAATTTACCCTATTTGAGTTCGTATATGCCGCACCTTTGGAGGTAAATATAATGCGCTTAGAATTAAATTTCGACAAATTATTAGAAGAAAAAGGAATGAATACACACCAACTTTCAGTTACTACGGGGCTTCGCTATAATACCGTAAGAGACATAGTGGCCGGGCGGTCACGACGAATCGACTTAGCTACAATCGAAAAAATCGCGGCTGCTTTAGGTGAATCAGACCCAGCGCGTATATTCCGTGTTTCTAATAACCGTAATCACTCTATGTAAAACAAAAAAATCGCCCCTACTCGCAATGAGTAAGGGCTTTTTTCGTTAATAAAACTCTCCGCGAGCGCGTCTGTCGCGAATTTCTTTCTGTTTAATATGGCCGTCCACATCTTCGTATATTTCTCTCGCAATCTCCCGACCGTCAAGGTTCGTTACGAACACGTATTGCTTCGGTTCGCTGCGTGTTTCCGTTGTGGTCGCCGGCCGTTCGTTCGACCGCTGCGGCTTCGGTCCGCCCAACCGTTCCGGTCTGTAACCGGTGCCGGCCGGTGCGAATGGCCCCACGCCGCCCGGTTCGATGTCGTCCGGTTGTGGGACGATGAGTTTTAAGCTGTCGCGAAACGCTTCGCTCATTAACTGCGCGGCGCGAATAACTTCGCTAATTGGCAGCTTCATAGCGTCGTGTATACCGCCTTCCGCACCTTCCATTAACCAACCGCCCATTTGGTCGAAGACCTTCGACGGCGAACCGATTTTCGTTACTTTCTTAAACGCGGAAACGATTTTGCCCCCGGCTTTTTTAACCGCAGTTACCGCCCCGCTAATTTTTTTCTTAATACCGCGCACAAGGCCGGCGATTAAATCGCGGCCGGCTTTAACGAATTTACCGATAAAGCTGCGTACTCTTTTAATCATGCGGGACATGGCGTTCGCTACCGCCTGCCGCGCCCGGTTCATGCCGTTTGTTATTGCGGTTTTAACCCGGTTAATGGCGTTCGTGACGATTGTTTTAACGCGGTTCCACGTGTTTTGAAAGACCGACTTAACCCGGTTCATTACGTTCTGAACAACCGAACGTACTCGGTTCATGCCGTTCTGTATGGCGTTTTTCACCGCATTAATAACGCGAGTTACGGTGTTCTTAATGGCGTTCCATACTCGCAGGAATACGTTCTTAACTGCGTTCATTACGCGCTGAACAACCGAGCGCACCCGGTTCATGCCGTTTTGAATCGCATTACGCACCGCGTTAATAACGCGAGTGACCGTGTTCTTAATGGCGTTCCATACAGTCGTAAACACGCTCTTAATGCCGTTAAGCACCGAACGCACGACCGAACGGGCGCGGTTCATGCCGTTCTGAATCGCATTGCGGACCGCGTTCACGACGCGCGTGACGGTGTTCCGAATCGCGTTCCACACGGTCGTAAACGTCGTGCGTATAGCGTTCATTACCGTTCGTACAATCGCACGGGCGCGGTTCATGCCGTTTTGAATAACGCTGCGTACCGCATTAATGGCGGTTCTGATTGCGTTGCGTATGCCATTCCATACGGAAGTGGCCGCCGATTTAATGCCGTTCCATATTGCAACCAACCTTGACCGTATGGCGTTCCACACGTTCACCGCAACGTTGCGCATGGCATTAAACGCGGACGTAAGCCCGGACTTAATACCGTTCCACGCGGCAAGGGCTGCGCTCTTTAGTCCATTCCATACCGCAACGAGGGCCGAACGTATGCCGTTCCATATGGAGACGACCCCGCTTCTCAGCCCGTTAAAAATCGTCATAATGGCGTTGCGCACACCGTTAAACGCGGCCGTCGCTGCGGCCCGTAATCCGTTCCATACGGCAAGCAACGCGGTTTTAATACCGTTCCACACCGAAGTTGCGGCAGACTTAATACCGTTCCACACCGCCATGAGTGCGGCACGAATACCGTTCCACGCGGCGGTAAAGACGGCGCGGACCGATGTCCATAGCGTCGAGAAATACGCCTTTAATGCGTTCCATGTCGCCATTGCTGCGGCCTTAATACCGTTCCAGACGGCGAGTAAAGCGGCTTTTATGCCGTTCCATGCGGCGGTGAACACCGTTTTAATAACGTTCCAAAGCGTCGTAAAGTACGATTTCAGCCCGTTCCATATCGCAATGGCGGCAGCTTTGATACCGTTCCATATGCCGGTTAAAAACGCTTGTATGCCGCCCCACACGCTTGTAATGAACGTAACCATACCTTGAAAACCGGTGCGAATAAACGCCCATACAGCGGTAACGCCGGTCATGAATATGGTTTTAATCCCGTTCCATAGCGCCACGAAAAATGCTTTTATGCCGTTCCACACCGTCATAATACCGTTAACAATATTGGCGAAGCCCTGCGCAAAATCACCGCGAAGCATTTGTAATACACCTATAATATATTGACGTATACCGTCCCACAGGGACACGAAATACTGCTTTATTCCGTTCCAAACGGTAGAAGCCGCCGATTTAATGCCGTTCCATATTGAAAGTAAAAACGTTTTAATTCCGTTCCATACCGTCATAAACAATGCTTTCGTAGAGGACCATAATGTCGAAAAGTACGTTTTCAACCCGTTAAAAATCGCCATTGCCGGCGCTTTAATCGAGTTCCACACGGCAAGTAATGCTACCTTTATAGCGTTCCACACCGTCAAGAATCGTGCTTTCACCGCGTCCCATACCGTCGTAAATACGGCTTTAATGGCGTTCCATGTCGTAGTAGCCCGTGTTTTAATCGCTGTCCACACGGTTATAAGCGCCGCTTTAATGGCGTTCCATGTCGTTGTGAAACGTGTTTTTACTGCGTCCCACACCATCGTAAACACGGCTTTAATAGCGTTCCATGTCGTAGTAGCCCGTGTTTTTATCGCAATCCATGCGGCCACAAGCGCGGTCTTAATTTCGTTCCATTTATCGACAAAATACTGCTTCCATACGTTGAGCGTTTTCAGCAGCTCTTGCCCGATTTCCGATTTCATAAATCGGTCGAATACGCCCTTAATGCCTTCCCACGCGGAAACGAATACCTGTTTAATGGCGTTCCATGCGGTCAATGCGGCGGACTTAATACCGTTCCATGCCGCAAGTAATCCGGCTTTAATACCGTTCCACGCCGCTAATGCCGGTCCTTTAATACCTTCCCACACCGTAGAGAAAAACGCCTTTATACCATTCCATGCCGATGTTGCGGCGGACTTAATACCGTTCCATGCCGCGAGCAGGCCGGCTTTAATCGCGTTCCATATGCTAACAGTCTTCGCTTTAATTTGGTCCCAATTCATAATAATAGCTGCTACAAGCGCGACAACGGCGACAATCACAACTGCAATAACCGCAATCCAACCGAACAGGGCAAGCGTGGTAATTTTTAATGCCGCAGCAATTCCAACAAACGCCGGCCACGCTAACATTAATTGGCCGACTAAGAGCATTATTCCGCCCCCTACAAGTAATAGAACAGCGCTTAACGCCGTGAATACCGCGATAAACTGTTGAACAGGAGCCGGTAATGCAGTGAATTTGTTTACTAACAACTTAATTCCGTTCGCCGCGCCTTCAAACGCCGGGGCCAATTGTTCGCCGAATGTGATTGCGGCTGTTTCGACCGACCCCATTAATTCCTCGAAAGCTCCCTTTAGCCCTTCTAGTTGTTGGTTTGCAATTCGTTCCGCGGTTCCACCGGCGGTTTCGAGTGATTCCGTAAATTGGTGTAGCTTACCCGGCCCGGCGTCCATAAGCGCAAGGAATGAGCTTGCCGCTTCTTCCCCGACGAGCGTTTTTACTGCCGACAATTTTTGCGCTTCGCCCATGCCGTCCGTTGCACTTGTAACCTGTCCGACAATTTGCGCAAACGACTTCATAGACCCGTCGCTGTTCGTTACGCTTATTCCGAGTTGGTCCATTAACTCCGCTGCCGCACCCGTTGGTGCCGCCATGCGGTTAATTACGCCACGAAGCGCTGTACCCGCTTGTGACCCTTGTATACCGGCGTCCCCTAAAATACCGGTGGCTGCCGCCATTTCTTCCAGTGAAAACCCCGCCGCGTTCGCAATAGGCGCAATGTATTTCATGGTTTCGCCCACGCTTTCCATTGACGTATTCGAACCGGTGAATGTTTTCGTTAATACGTCGGCAATTTTCGACGTGTCCTTCGCTTGCATACCGAAGCCCGACATAACGTTACTCGCAATGTCTGCGCTTGTTGCTACGTCCACTTGACCGGCTGCCGCCGCAGCAAGCACCCCCGGCATAGCTGCTATTGTGTCGTTAACGCTGTAACCGCTCATTGACATAAACTGCATGCCTTCTGCCGCTTCATTCGCGCTAAAGGCGGTGTCAGCTCCGAGTTGTTTCGCTGTTTTGGTTAACCGTCCCATTTGTTTGTCGTTCGCACCAGAAAGTGCGCCCACCCTGTTCATGCTACTTTCAAAGTCAGCGTAAGTTTTTACGGCCATACCTACACCTGCGCCTACTGCTGCGCCTGCGCCTATCATCTTTGTACCGACGTTCTGCATGCCTTGACCGATTGCCTGCTGCTTTGATTGAAGGTCTTTAAAAACGCCGCTAAACTGGTCAACGGCTTTTATTATAAAACTAATGTCCGCCATACTTTCTTTCCCTCCTTTCTTATAAAATGTTTTTGAGCATAAAAAAAAGAAGCGGGTTCGCCCCTGCTTCTTCGTGGTTACTTATTTTTAATTGATTAGACACCAATATTCATGCGGGCAGCTTCTATGGGGTATTCTTCTTCAAAAAGTTTGCTTGCTAGCTTGCCTGCTTCATGGGCTTTTTCTAACTCCGTTAGTAAGGTTTTTTCGGAAACGTTCACGCCGAATTGTACACGGCGCATCTCCATCTCTAAAAATCGACCAAAGTGATGAAGGCAGTTATTCAACGCTTTAGCAATTTCTATTTCTTTCTTAGAGTTACATTTCACTCTTTGCTGAATGTCTTTTCGTAGTAACTTCATTGCTTTAAATGTGACTCGTAAATCTGTAATCTCTCTTTTCGGTGACGAAATTACGATTAACCCATCATTGAACGCTTGTCTACAGTAACCCATAGCTTCTATTATGCTCATTGGCAGCCCCCTAATAAAACATACGCGCCCCAGGTTTTCCCCAGTGGCGGTGTACTTCGATTATTTTCGCAAGCTCCCCGCGGCCTGCGGCGTCGTCGTCTTATGGTCGCTTGCTTAATCGTTTGCCTAGTTCGCGCCCCTGCTCGTATGCGCTCTTTTGACCGGCGCCGTTGCTGTGAGAAGGTGGGCCGTTTCGTAGTGACGGCTCTACGGGCCGCATAGCGTCTTCAATCAACGCAAGCCGGCGGTATTCACTGACTGCGGCGTCAATGTCGTCTTTCTCGTAGGCGTCCGGGTATTCCGATTCAATAAATTCTTTCGCCTTCTCCTGCTCGTCTTTTGGTAATTTCGCAACCTCTTTATTAATACGGTGGCTTTTTAGCTCGACTCGTTCTTCTTCCGAAAATGCGGCCGGCGGCGTTTCTTCCGTCTGCTTGTCGTCTGCTGCCGGTGGCTCGTTACCGCCCGCCGGCTTCGGTTCTGTCTCGTAATCCGGGTTTACGGCCGGTTTCTTTTCGTCCATAACGTTCAGCTCCTGTTAATTTTCTTTAGCTTTTCATGGTATTCCGCTTTTAATTTCGCTCGTTCGTAGGAGTATTCGAAACGTAATAGCCGGAGCTTGCGCCGCAACTCTTCTTCAAGTTCGCGGCGTTTCTCGCGGCTGTACCCGTCTTCTATTTGGTGCATATCAATCGCCGGCCCCGGTTTCCTTTTCGGGAACATTCACTTTTTGACCGGTGGCTGCTTCAAACGCTGCAATTTCTTCTTTCACTTCCGCAATCTGACGGTTATACCACGCTTCAAGGTGACGGCGTTTCCATTCCCACTCTCTTTGTATAGCCGCAATTCGCTGTTCGCTTTCGGCGCGGGCCGCGGCTAATTCTGCTTTAATTACGCGGTTCAGGTCAGCTTGCGTATAAATTTTAGGTTCCTTTGCCATGTTACCGCGCTCCCCTATATGTGGCGTGCGTGGTCTTTAGCACCGTGTATGGAGCTGTAATACTCTTACCGCGCAACGCCTGTAAATGCGTAAGCTCTTTCTCATACTTGCGGCTTGTGGCCGTCTGTAAACTGTCGTAAAAGCCGTTCAGCTCTTCTTTTGTAGCCCGGTCCTGCCCGGCGGCTTTCGCAACCTTTGCAAAGTGCTTCCGTAAATGGTCTTTCTCGCCTTCGCTCATGCTTGCCGCCTGTAACGCATACATACGCAATAAATCGGCGTGGCGATAATCGTCCGCCATTAACAGATGGGTTTCCACGCCTTCCGCGAAGTCAGTAACTTTTTCTTTCGTTTCCAACGGCAGCGGCGGGCCGCCCTCACGCAATAACGTTCCGGCCTGCATTTCCAATTTGTCTACGGTTTCGGCGTACTGTTGTTCAAGTTCACTTATTTTCGTTTCAAGCGCTGCCTTCTTTTCCGCAATCTGGGCCGCTTTTCCGTCTGCCGTCATTTCGTATGGACTGTTTTCGATTGCTTCAATGTCGCGTTTGTAAGCGTCTACCGCCCCCGCTATTTTTTGTTCAACCGATTGTAATGCCGGCTGTACCACCTTCTGGGCTAACCCTTTTTCTTCTAGCCGCGCGGCTGTTTCCGGTTCAAGCGAGTACACATACCCGCCGCTTAACTGCCCGCCGCGTCCATCGTCTGTTGAACTCGTTACATAATATTCATTTTCCATTATCGCTTTCCCTCCGGTTTTATTTCGTTTCCAACTCGCTTTCGATACGCTTGATGTGTTGAATTAACGCCGTTTTGCGGTGGCCGTTCGCCGTTTCTACCTGCGCCCGTAACCGGTTCAACTGTTCGCGGCGATTTCTATCGCGGTGCGCTTGCCATTCTCTCGAAGAAATTGCAAATGGCGGGCGCTTATCGGCAACTGGCGCTGCGTTTTTTAATTCAGGCGTTGCTTTTGTCAGCTTCATAATCCATGCGGCATGACGGTCATTCGGACTTTCAGTGGTCATACCGGTGCTGTTTGAAAACTTTCGGCTCATTCTATTCCCCTCCCTGCGTAATATAGCGAATTTGAAAATTAATTTCCGTGGTAATATTATGGCAGCCCCTTTTTAAATTGTTGCTATAAGGGTCACACAATGGCCTATTAGAGCGTGTTAAACCTTTCCCGCAATATGTGACGTACTAGTTGCGCGGCCCGTTCACTACTAAAGACCTTTTCTCTTTTAAGAGAATACGCACTCTTTAATTCATTTACCTTTGCGGTTATTCTTTTGCGTAAAAGCTCTTTCTTTTTCTTTCAAAGGCACGCAAGCAATAAATTTATTTATTGCGTAGCGTAATGTTTTATATTACTCGTTATTACTACGGTATTACATGGTATTATAGAGTCCCCCTAACTACAGGGGTAGACAGTACCTATTTCCGCCCCCTTAACAACCCCCTTTATTTGGGGCCTGTCTGTACCCACATAGAAGGGGCTGTCTAATTCACTGCAAGTTCTCGCAGTTCTTCAACCGACATGTTCTCGTAAATGTCGATGTCGTTGCGCTCTTTTATATAAACTTTAGCGGACTTAACGTTCCAATTTCGGTGGTAAATGTTATGCCATTTTCCGTCTGTAAATTCTACTCTTAGCTTCACAATTAAACCTATTTCGTGAAGCACATTTGTTGCCGTGCCTATAACTTCTTCTGAAAGCCCAGTAAATTCGCTTATTTGTTTTACAGTATGGTCATTAAAACCTTTTAAAACACCTTTACTGTCACCGTTTGTGTGGCTAACTAGGTGCATATAAATACGTAGCACATTTGAGACATTTGCCGCCCGACATGGTTTACCCCGCTTTTCTAAGGCTTCTGTTATATTCGCAGCCATTTCTGGTGAAAATACTGACTTTTGAACTTGCACAAAGTTACCCCCTTTCGTTACTTCTACATAAGCACGCTCCGCAAGTTCCCTTGTTGCCGCTACTTTCTTAAAATGTTTTTCTTTAAGGTGTATTTTCATGGTTGTTTTCCTCCTTTCCTCCTTCAATATTAAAAAAGTAAGCCCGGCGGTTCTTTTCGCTTATTTTTAGGAGGAAGCGAAAAAATCCGTTTCAGCGGTAGCTAGTCGCTATAGCCGGGCTATGTAGCCGCACACACCCGGCCTTGCCCTAAACCGGTATGTGCGTTAAAAAATATGTCGCTTGCGGCCGGAAGGCGGCGAACCTTTTTTCGAAAAGAACCGCAAGCTATACAACATAACCGCTATTCTGCGTAGTGGTTATGTAATAAGCGGCTTTTATTCGCCGCCATGTTCTAACATACCCGACCGTTGCATATATTTAATTTGGTCGGCATTAAGCAGACCTCGCGTATAAAGAAACGTATAAATTTGGCGGTTGTTGAGTCCGTACCGCTTTTTTATTCGATTATAAATCTCGTCGCTTAACCGCCTTTCACCGCGTTCAATCATTCCTAAATAATTTGGTGCAGTGCCGATAGAATGGGCGAAAGCCTTCTGCGATTTCTTCGTAACTTCTCGAATTGTCTTAACTTGTGTTCCGGTTAACCTTTCGTCAATTGGTGTCACAATACTTTCAAGCTCTGTCATTACGTGAACCTCCTTACTTTTTTAGTATTGTTGAGGGGCAATATTGTTTGTTATAACGAACAAATAAAACGCCCTTTTTGAATAACAAAAAACAAACTATAAAATACTCCTTACTAACAATCACCATGAAAAGCACTAAAATGAAACCCTCTAAAATTTCCCAATTCAAAAACCTTATGTAGCAACGGTTTCAGCGTTAGCAGAAAATTCCACAGCAAATATTTTAAATGTTACATTACATAAAAAAGCCCCCCTTCGTAAGTTAAGACGAAGAAGAGGGCAAGTGTAACTTATTTAAATGTCGAATCTATTCCATTTCAACTCCGGCAGTTCTACGCTAGGCAAATCGTTGCCGGCAAATTCTTTATTGTACCGTGGTTTGTATTTCGCTATGTAATAAACTTCATATAGGCACATGTCAGCGTATGTAGTTGTCTTCGCAATGTCCACGCCTTTAATTGTATTTCGCACATGAAATAACGGTGTTTTGCGCGGGGTTACTTCCCGCAAATGACAAAAAATACGGCGGCGTATTTCTGTACTCCTACCAACATAAATAACATTGTCTGCAAAATCTAAGACGCGGTAAACGTGGTAGTCCCCGGTATGTGGGTTATTGTCGTCTAAACATTCGAAGCAACCGTCCCGCAGTCGGTACGGCTCGCCGCAGTCCGGGCAGTATTCGGCTATGGCGCGGCCGTTGGCGTCGTACCACCGCAGCTTGTGCGCCCGTTTCGACCGTGTGAACGTCCACGACGGGTCAATTTCGATTGTCATATGTAAAATACCGTCCTTTGCGAGAATAGTCGGGGTTTAGTATAGCTTATTTCTGCGACTTTGTTAAGAGGGCGGGCGGCAATAGGCGATTTCTAGCGAAATAAAGCGCATTAAAACGAATATTGGCGTTAATTTGGAGCGGTATGGCTTCGAAGGGGCAACGGTGGGGCTTCGAAAGGGTTCCGAGTTATAAATTTTGCCGCAAAGTCGGACACGTCCGGCCCGCGGTAATTCCGCTGACCTCCCCCGCCCCCTCGCCGGTTATCCGCAGCCGTCGCCGTCGTCCGCAATCGCTGCGCTATACCGCCAATCTAGCGAAGTAAGCGAAACAACCGCGTACCTACAGCGACAAGACATTAATACTTTTCGAAATACAATCGGAATAAAATAATAATATAGCGAAGTGGTTTTAAATTCGTGGGGGTCGATGTTTTGCGGGGTCTCTCTCGCAGGTCGCGAAGCAGGTAAATTCTTTTTAATCGTTACTCATTCGCAAATATAATTTATTTAATTTCATAACTTACGGAGTGTAACCGAAGCATATTCGTAATAAAGTAATCGAAGTGTTTGGCTGATGTGATTGCGAAATATAAATGTAACTAACAACGACAATGTAACGAAGTAAGTTAATAAGCCATTGCGCGAACAAAACGTTTTAATAATCGAAAGCAATCGCAACGTGAACGTAAGTCTTGTTTGTTAACATCGTTAATTAACGTTTAACCAACGTAAGTTTAATACGAAGTTAATTCGTTTATTCCGACCCCGAACGTTTACGTTGCGTAACAAATTGTATTGCCACTCGCAGTTCAGACGAATACTACTGCAATGTACTTTAAAATAGCCGGTAAAAATACCACAATTATTCACTGAAATTGTGCAGAAAATCCCTCTCGTAAATTCCTGGGCTTGCTAGCGAATTTAAGAGGACAATTCCCCTGTGGTTTCCCTGCCCTTTTCCCCCACATAAATGTACGTATTTCTCCCCGTAAATGCGTATAGGTTTCTCTGACGTTTTATGCACGTTTTCCCTGCTTAAACTTTGCGCTTTTCCCCCCGTAAATACCCGTGTAAAACTCACGTAAAATTCTGCCGTTATATACGCATAAGTTATCGGCAAGTTACGGAGCTTTATTCCTGCGTAGCTTGCGCTAATTTCCCCGTATGAGTTGATATATTATTGCACGTCAAATAAGCGTGTATTCAATGCAGTGAACAGTACACTAATTTGCGCAGGTATTTACTTAAAACCCTGCCGCTGAAATGGCAATAGCTAGGGGCGCATAACCGTATAGCTATACGCGCGGGAAATTCAACTAACTGCATACGAAGGTTTCAGAAATCCTCCACAAAAAGCCCCCCTATTACTTTTGCGAACAAACGGTATAAAAATAGACCCCCCGTTTATGCGAAGGTCTTATTGTAATGTAGCGTATAAACTGCCCCCTGTGCGCCCTATAGAGAAGCGATTAAAATAGGGGCTGTCTTAGTATTACCCATAGCGTTTTATTCGCAAATAACAGCAAAGGGCGGTGTAATTCGTTCACTTAACCGGAGAGACTTTAACATAATACGTTATGACTTCGCTTGGTTTTACCGATTGCTCATATTTTCTGCGGCGTTCTGCATTATGGCTAATAATTTCGCCGCGCTTCTCTTCTTCATAGTCACTACGCACCCTTCTTAGGGGCGGCGTATGTTTCTTACCGTCCGAAGCCGAAATGTCTTCATTTAGTGGACCTTCCCGTCGCAGCCGGTAAAATATTTGCCGGGACGATAAAAACGGGTATTCTGTATGTGCGATTTTGTGCGGATTCTTGTCTGTAAGTTCTTCGTACAACAATTCATCGGCAAGCTCGTCTAGTAACCACGCAGGTAGCTTTTTCGTGTCCCAAAGTTTCTTGCAAACATCAATGAAAAAATCAATACGCTCTGCACGTAAAGTGCGGTCTTTGATTTCGTGAAAATCCATATAGTAATTCCCCCTTTTACCCCTAAAACGCAGATTTTGCCCCGTGTAACGTAAAAAGTTTCCCCCCTTTCATAAGTTAAGACGACCGCACGGAATGTTGTAACCAATAAAAAAAAGACCCTCGTTTAGTCGAAGGTCTTCGCGAAACATGACGTACAGTTCTAAAGTAGTTACCCCGCTAACAGGTCGGCAATAACGTCGACGCCGTTCACGTCGCAATATTGCGCGAGCGAGTTCAGCGTTCGTTTCACTTTCATATGCGACACTCCTAATTCTTCGCCAATGGCACGGTAGCTAGAGCCGTCGGCATACATTGCTAACAATTTACGCTCAAAATCGTTGCAATTTTCAAAAATATTTCGTAATACGTAGCGCTGTTGGGCGGTGCGTTCTGCGTCACTCATGCGCAAAAGAAAGCCCGAGCGAAATTCGCCAATTCGGAACGTGTCTTCCGTTATTAGCGTACGACTGGCGTAGCGCTTTAACCCGTTAATAATGTCGTCTTGCAGCGATTCGTATCTGCGTTGTATTTTCGCTTTCCGAATTAAATCGTTAAATGCGAAACGGTACGTTCTCATTACGTAGTAGAGAAACGGCCCTTTCGTGGTGTCCCACACTTCCAATGCCCGCATGAATTTATAACCAAATTCGCTCACAATATCGGTTTCCGAAATAAGTCGTTTAGCACCGCCGTTTGCTAAGGCTTTGGCATACCCTTCGGCAAAATTAACGTGAATCAATTCGTAAAGCTCTCCGGCTACTCCGGTATTGCCTGCTTTGTACTGAATAGCTAACACTTGCGATTGGTCACGTAGTACCGAGTTTTCTTCATAATAGACTTTACCCATTTTCCATTTCCCCCTAGAGTTTAGCGGAATTTTATAGGTGAATTTTGAATACTGCCGGCCGGCATGTGTGTCATTTATTTTTTAAATAACCCACTTACTGGACTAAATCGTTTATGCCCTTTGGCGACATCTTTCGAGAATAAGTTAACGTACACACGCACCATGTCGAGTGATTTATGCCCGAGCATGTATTGTAATTCAAAAATATTACAGCCATTCATGACCGAAAACTTGGCAAATGTGTGCCTGAATGTATGCGGACTTACTCGTACATTTTTAATGCCAGCTCGTTCCCCGGCGTGAGTAAATCGGTCTTGTAACGCGCGCTTCGTTAATGGTTCATCGTCAACGTTTACAAAAACCGTCCCGTGGTTCAGCTCACCACGTATGCGCAAGTAGTTCGAAAATACTTTTTTCATTTCTGCTTGAATTGGTACGTTTCTTTCTTCATAGTTCTTCGTGTCACGTATACGTATAAATCCTTCGCTTAGCTGTACGTCTTCTAACGTTAAATTAATTACTTCACCCAGACGCATGCCAGTTTCAAGCATGAGCAGCATAATAGTATAATCACGCATGCCCACAAACGTCCGCTTGTCATTCATAGACAATAATGCGCGCACTTGCTCAGCAGTGAAAGCTTCAACAGAGTTTTTCGGCTGTTTCAGTAAAGAAACGCCTTCCATCGGATTTTCTTCGATTAAGTTTTCGTTCTCTAGGTAATGAAAGAACGCTCGCAGCGCGCGGAGTTTTGCGTTAATTGACGATTCTTTCCGCCCCAACTCCTGCATATGGCGAATAACATTTGTGCGAATATGGTCGCGGGTAACGTCATTAACAGTTTTAATGTCCGCTTTTTCTAAATAGCGTTTGAACATACGCAATTCAATTTCGTAATAACTAATAGTTGCCGGTTTCAAATTCATAATGTGACGGTCCTCAATAAATCGCTCCACAGCTTCGTCTAAAGTGAGTGCATGAAAGCCTTCGTTACCTTCGTCAATAAACCGTTTTCTTCGTGCCATACAAAAATACCCCTTTCGTATTTATAACGAAAAGGGCAAACGGAATAATAATATTAATAGTGCGTCGCTAGACAACGAGTGGACTTCGCTTTATTTTTCAGCGGTTAGGCCATCGTCTATATTTCGGCAATCTACCGACACAACAGTATTTAATAGCGAAAATATGGCGTGTGTTCTTTTGAGTCAAGCGCGTCTACCGGTTCCGCCACTTCGCCGTTTAACTGAAAAATGGTACCGAGGGCCGGACTCGAACCGGCACGGTTGATGACCAACCGCAGGATTTTAAGTCCTGTGTGTCTACCAATTCCACCACCCCGGCAGGCGTTTGCTTCTCTTTAATAATGGAGGCGGTACCCGGATTCGAACCGGGGGATAAGGGTTTTGCAGACCCGTGCCTTACCACTTGGCTATACCGCCATTCCAGAGAATGGCTCAATGCTTATGTTAATAATGGAGCGGAAGACGGGATTCGAACCCGCGACCCCCACCTTGGCAAGGTGGTGTTCTACCACTGAACTACTTCCGCAATTGGCTGGGCTAGCTGGATTCGAACCAGCGCATCACGGGACCAAAACCCGATGCCTTACCGCTTGGCTATAGCCCATTATCCAATATGGGGCGATTGGTGGGAATTGAACCCACGCGTGCCGGAACCACAATCCGGTGCGTTAACCACTTCGCCACAACCGCCATATGAACATAACGCATTAAAAATGGCAGGGGTAGTAGGAATCGAACCCACATTGGCGGTTTTGGAGACCGCTGTTTTGCCATTAAACTATACCCCTGTATAAGTGGTGGAGGGGGACGGATTCGAACCGCCGAACCCGAAGGAGCGGATTTACAGTCCGCCGCGTTTGGCCAACTTCGCTACCCCTCCACGTGGTGCCGGCCAGAGGACTTGAACCCCCAACCTACTGATTACAAGTCAGTTGCTCTACCAATTGAGCTAGACCGGCGTTTTTTAAATGGTGGCTCGAGACGGAATCGAACCGCCGACACGAGGATTTTCAGTCCACTGCTCTACCGACTGAGCTATCGAGCCATATTGAATGATTGATTTCGAGTGAAATGTTTACGACTCGAATGAAATTATACCTTATTCATTTTGTTTGTCAATATGAATAAAAGTAAAGTGGCGGGCCTGACGGGATTTGAACCCGCGATCTCCTGCGTGACAGGCAGGCATGTTAACCGCTACACCACAGGCCCTATTGGTTGCGGGGGACGGATTTGAACCGACGACCTCCGGGTTATGAGCCCGACGAGCTACCAGACTGCTCTACCCCGCGATATATAATAAATGGTGGAGGATGACAGGATCGAACTGCCGACCCCCTGCTTGTAAGGCAGGTGCTCTCCCAGCTGAGCTAATCCT